>DATEXS010000296.1:0-18226 GCA_035256725.1 Anaerolineae bacterium | reverse complement strand
GCGGTTCAGGTCACCCCGGCGGCACTGGTGGTGGGAGGCGGAATCGCCGGTCTCCAGGCGGCCTTGGACATCGCCGACGCCGGCTACAGCTGCTACGTGGTGGAGAAAGAGCCGAGCCTAGGCGGTCACGTCGCCCAATTGGCCACGACCTTCCCCACCTTGGACGATATGCCAACTCTGCTCTCTGAGGTCGTGGAGCGGGTGAGTGCCCATCCCAACATCGAGGTATTCACCAACTCGCGGTTGGTGGCTGTGGATGGCTTCATCGGGAACTTCCACATCGAGGTAGAGACTGTTCGCGCCGGATCAGATCAGGCTGACAAGGTGGAGTTGGGCGCCGGGGCCATCGTGGTAGCCACTGGGTTTGACACGTTCGACGCCAGACTGAAGCCGGAATTCGCGTATGGTCTGTATGACAAAGTCATCACCGGCCTGGAATTGGAGGCCTCGCTGTCGGGATCCAGCCAGGGTGAGGGCAGTAATCCGCTGAACGACGGAGAGATCAAGGACGTGGTGTTCATCCAGTGCGTGGGCAGCAGGGACAGAACTCTCGGAAACTCCTACTGCTCCCGAGTGTGCTGCATGTACACCGCCAAACAGGCGCACATCGTGAGGGAGAGACTGCCAGAGGCCCGCATCACCGTGTTCTACATGGACGTGCGCGCTTTTGGCAAGGGCTTCGAGCAGTTCTACGACAAGGTGCGGGAGGAGAGAGTCCTGTATCGTAGGGCAAACCCCTCGGAGATCTACCGACGCAATGGCAGATTGGTAGTGAGGGCGGAAGACACACTCCTCGGGAAGCCCATAGAAGTGGAGGCTGATCTGGTGGTGCTGGCCACTGGCCTGGTCCCCAGAGGCGATACGGACGAAATTGGCGGTCTGCTTAAGTTGTCGCGGTCGGTGGATGGCTTCTTCATGGAACTGCACCCCAAGCTTAGGCCCGTTGACACGACCACTGATGGCGTATTCCTGGCCGGTTGCTGCCAAGGACCCAAGGACATCGCCGACACCGTCGCTCAAGCCAAGGCAGCCGCCTCCTCGGCGTTGATTCCCCTCTCTCTGGGTAAGGTGAGAGTCGACTCCGTCACCTGTGCTGTGGACCCGCTGCTCTGTTCTGGATGTGGGCTCTGTGCGGAGGCGTGCGTATACGGCGCTCTGACCCTGGACAGTCGAAAAGGCGTGATGACCGCCAACCAGGTATCGTGCAAAGGATGTGGAGCATGCTCGACGGCCTGCCCGTCGGGCGCGATCGTGCTTAGTCACTTCACCCCCGACCAGATCCTGGCGGAGGTGGAGGCCACGGTTTGAGATCACTAGTCGTCAGACCGGTTGCCTCCGCGCATGGTTGTCACCCATGCGCTTTTGCTTCTGCGCCATTGCCACCAGACCATACTGAGGCCTTTAGCAGCCGCCTGTGCTGCGGTGTCAAGATGGTCTCTGATTCACAGCGTGAGAACGTGCAGCGCGCCTGGCGGAGGCTCTGAGCTCCTGGAACACGGTGAATGGACATACCCCTAGAGATCCAGACTGAGAATCTGGTCAAAGCCTTCGGACGGCACTACGCCCTGCGTGGTGTTAACCTCGGGCTCGGACAGGGCGAAGGCCTGGTCATGATCGGACCCAACGGCGCGGGGAAGACCACACTGCTGCGCTGCCTGGCTGGGCTGGCCAGACCCTCGGAAGGCAAGGTACTCCTGCGGGGCCAGGAACTCACCGGAGGCTCAGGGGAGCTCAGACGGCATATCGGCTTTGTCTCCCACGAGACCCTCCTCTACGACGACCTCACGCCAGCGGAGAACCTGCGCTTCTACGGGCGCCTGTACGACGTATCTCATCTGGAGAGTCGCGTGGACCAGTTGCTCGGCGAGCTGGGTCTCGGACAACGCTCTGACGACCCGGTCCGGACGCTGTCCAGAGGTATGAGGCAGCGCCTTTCTCTGGCCAGGGCGCTTCTGCACCAGCCGACGGTGCTGCTCCTCGACGAACCGTACACGGGACTAGATATGCAGGCGACTGAGTTACTCGAACGCATGCTGCTGGAGATCGCCACACGCGGGCGGACCGTCCTCTTGACTACCCATGATCTCCCAACTGCCCTCAGGTGCGGATCGAGGCTGGCCGTGCTGGTCGAAGGGCGTATCGCATACGAGACGCGACAGGGGACCCTCTCCGAGCACGAATTGAGGGGCATATACCGGGACCTGATCGGAGCCAAAAGTGAGGGCATACCTCAAAAAGGTTGCGGCCATCGTCTGGAAAGACATCCTCGCTGAGCTGCGGACCAGGGAGATGCTAAGCTCCATGCTCGTCTTCGCCCTAGTCGTCACCTTGGTCTTCAGCTTCGCCTTCGAACTGGCACCGATGGACACCGCGCGTTTGGCTCCTGGGCTCCTGTGGGTGGCCTTTGCCTTTGCCGGTATCCTAGGGCTGAACAGGTCCTTCGCCGTGGAGAAGGACCGCGACTCGCTCCAAGGCCTGATGTTGGCCCCCCTTGATAGAAGCGGCATCTACGTGGCCAAGATGCTAAGCAACCTGGTATTTCTCACCGCGGTCGAGGCCATCATCCTGCCGCTGTTCTGGGTGTTGTACAACCTCCGTAGTTTTCCGCTGGCAATTGTGTTGATCGTTCCACTGGGGACGCTAGGTCTGGTGGCGCCAGGGACCCTCTTCGCGGCGATGACAGCCCACACGCGGGCGCGCGAGGTAATGCTACCTTTGCTGCTTCTCCCGTTGTCCGTGCCGGTGATTATCGCCTCTGTGAAGGTCACCGCGTTGCTCCTCTCCAGCAATTCGCTTTCCGGAGCGGGTGGCTGGCTACAGTTGCTGGCTGCCTGCGACATCGTGTTCGTTGTGCTGTCCGTATTGACCTTTGAGTACGTGCTCGAGGAATGACCGTGGCCCCCTCGGTAGCCGACACCACACCCGACCTATGAGGGCAACAGCATGAGTAATGACCAACTCCTCGGCAAAACGAGAGCCGCAGTCCTGCTGCTGGATAGGTTCATCGCCTGGCTGTCACGCCACTGGCTCTTGCTGTTCAACCTCGTCTTCGGGCTCTACGCAGGGCTGCCTTTGCTGGCGCCTCTGCTGATGACCTGGGGGCAAACGCGATTGGCCAATCTGATCTACTTTGCATACCAGTTCCTGTGCCACCAGATGCCGTCCCGCTCCTTCTACATCGGTCGTTTCCAGGTAGGCATCTGCGAGCGAGACTTGGCTCTATACGGGGGTGCCTGCCTCGCGGGGATAGCGTTTGCGGTGGTAAGGAAGAGAGTGAAGCCGTTGCCACTTCCAGTATGGCTGGTCCTGATAGCGCCGCTGGTCCTAGATGGGGTCACCCAGCTGGTCGGCCTGCGCAGCAGTACCTGGCAACTGCGCACCCTGAGCGGCCTCTTGGCTAGTGGGGCCACGGTGTGGTTGGTCTACCCCTATCTCCACCAGAGCTTTGGAGAGGTTGCGAACTCCGCTGGTTCTCAGCTAAGTAAGGCCGGGACCGGTGATGACGTACGTGTCTGACCAGCGGCACTCTCAGCAATCACTGGCCTGATGGGATTCTAGCGGCGTCGGCGGCTGAGACCACTACCCCCGCCCTGGCTCTCAGCCGCGACCTGGTATCCTGACACGTAGTACTCATGGCCCGTCTGGCTGCGAATGTACTCGTCGACGACGTTCGCATCCAGGTTGACATCGAGCATGAGATTGAGCGGGTAGCCCTCCACACTGCGGGCTTCAGCGATCTCCACTCCGCCTCGCTCCTCACCGATTACCCGCGGCTCGCTATCTGGATCTAGTTCCACCCAGCGCGCTCCATCCTCTACTCGCTGCACGTAGTAGAGTTGGTTGCCACGCCACTGCAGAATGCCGTGCTCGAAAGGTGGCCCCCCCTCAGCGACAGGGCTGGGCTCTCTCGCCATGGCATCCTCATACTCGGCAAACAACCTGACCAGCCGGGTCCCTTTGACCTCCCGCTCATCGTTCACGACGGGGACCGACTCGCCGGAGATACTCTCATAGCCATATCTGTCCCCCAGTACAGACACCAGTCGGTCGGTGGCTTCCACCACCCTCCAGATGTTGAGCAGGTGCAGGGTCTCGTTGCTAGCTCGAGAAGCTCGCGTGAGAGCCAGGTCTACCGTATCAAGAGCCGAATCCACCGGCCCCCGCTCGTCCTCATTGACCAGGCCGCGTAGGCTCCCTAGGACATCAGAGCACTCTCGGCCCAGCTCCAGCGATCGTTCCCTGAGTTCCACCGAGGCATCTGCTCCTTCTGCACTGCCGATTTGCGCCATCAGCTTGTCAGCCGCCATTCTCAGCGAATGATGATACAGGTCAATCCTGGTCAGTGTGCTCAGGATCGCTTGAGACGTTTTGTCCTCTTCTCCTCTCACCATCGTATTCTAAACATCCTTTCTGCCTACTCTGGTTCCCGTCTCGATCATTTGCTGAAGCAAAGACCTCTCATCTTCGAGGGTACCCACCTTGCCATCGAGCCTGGCAGCTCTAAGCGCCTCCAGTAGATCAGAGTACAGTGGCCCCGGCCGAAGGCCCATCGCCCTCAGATCATCTCCGCCGATCACCGGCTTCACGGAGCTGAGCTCCCGGTGGTACAACTCAAGTCGGGACTTGGTTACCTCGTGGTCTGAGACCAGCCAGCAGACGAAGATCACTTCATCGCGATACGAGGAAAGCAGGCGATAGATCTCGCTTCGTGCCATTTCTGGTCGGCTCAGTGTGGTTAGCATTCTGCTGAGGGCCCTGGCCTCGACGATGAAGTCCGTGTCGTCCTTGCGAAGCTTCAATCGGTCCGCCAGGCTCCGGACGCCATCCTCCGGCGCGCGCATGCCGATCAAGGCTAGATAGGTCGCCATCAGGCCGGGGAAGCGAGATCGCCAGCGCCGATCCTGCGTTTCTCCTAGGGAGAACCACCAGCGCCGGGCAGCGGGGTATTCCGAGACACACTTCTCCAAGGGCGAGTCCCACACCAATAGCGGCGATATTTGCCCCAGCACCGCGAGATCCGACAGGCGTCGGAGCGGGCTCTCTGGCTGCTCCTCCTTGAACACCGCCTCCAGTTCCTGGCGTACTCGCTCTCCACCTACTCTATCCAGCCACTGCAGCGCGTCAGAGATCAGTTCTTCGGTCCTCTCCTCGAGTCGAAACCCGAGCCTCTGCTCCAGACGGACAGCCCGCAGCATGCGGATAGGGTCTTCGATGAAGCTCAGGTTGTGAAGGACCCTGACGAGCCCGTCGTGCAGGTCACGCTCCCCCCCATAGAAGTCCAGTAGTTCGCCGAAGCTATCTTCGTCCAGACTGATGGCCATGGAGTTGATCGTGAAGTCCCGCCGGTACAAGTCCTGCTTGATCGAACTGCGCTCCACCCTCGGCAGCGCTGTGGAGTACTCGTAGAACTCTCGCCTGGCCGTGGTAAAATCGACGGATGGTGTGCCATTCCGGAGATCATCGAAGAGGAGCCTGGCCGTGCCAAACCTTTCATGGCTGTGCAAGCGAGCCCCGGGGACTTCCGAGAGCCTCCTGGCCAGCGCAATCGCGTCTCCCTCCACCACGATGTCGAGATCAAGGTGAGGCTTCCCCAGAAGCAGGTCGCGCACGAAGCCTCCTACCAGATAGACGGAATACCCCATCTCTCTGCCCAATCGACTCGCGCTCAGGATCAGACCGAGCAGGGTTCTGGGTAGTGCATCACGGACCCGCTGGCCGAGGTTCTCAGCCTGCGGCGAACGTTGCGACTTGGCCCACAGTTTGATCAGGTCGGTGCGGGTGACTATGCCGACTATCTCCCCCCTCTCTACCACAGGGACCTGACCCACATCATGCTGCATCATTACCTCTTGCAGGTGCTCCACCGGGTCAGACGGAGAGACGGTAATCCGCCCCTTGCGCATGTACTTGCTGATGGGAGCCTCACCCCTCTCGTATTGCAGGGCCTTGTCTATTTCCCTCCGCGTCAGCATGCCCAGCACGCTTCCGTCCTCGCCCACCACCGGGAAGCCCTCGTGACCATACCGCTGCATGACCTCGGCCGCCTCCAGGACCGTGGTCTGCGGCGACAACGTGTAGACTCCATGAGACATCAAATCCCCCACCGTGGTCCGGGGCCGGACCTCTCGAGCCAGCAGTCTCAGCAACCGCTCACCTATCTCCTGCAAAGACATGTCCCTCACCAGAGCAGCGGCGGCCTTGCTGTGCCCTCCGCCGCCAAACTGGCGGGCGATGGCGGCGACATCCACGGCATCCGAGGTACTCCTAGCCACCAGTTGGATCCCACTGTCCAGCTCAACAGCGACAAAGAGAGCAGCAGGCTCGTAGAGGTCCCGCATTTTGTGAACGAGTGTAGACACCTCCTCCACATATCCTTCCGCGTTGGCCATGGCGAGCACAACCGTCTGCCCAGCGAACTCGTGAAACTCCGCGGCCTCCAGCAACGTCTGGTAAAGCTTTCTCTGACTCTCAGTGAGAGGGCGGTGCAGGAATTCATTCACCACCTCCAGGTTCGCCCCGCGCTCCAGCAGCCAGGCGGCACAACGCGCATCCAGGGGCTTCGTCCCGGGGTAGGTCAGGGAACCAGTGTCCTCATATATGCCCAGCAGAAGGAGGGTTGCTTCTATAGGCGACACGCCCAGGCGGGCCCGAGAGATTTCCTCTACCAGGAGCGTCGTCGTCGATCCCACACCGCCGCTATGCAAAGTCATCCTGGGCTCCAGCTCCCTCTCCAGAGGGTGGTGGTCCACAAACCGGATTTCGATGTCGGACGACGTGCCCTTCAGCGAGGGTATGCTCTGCGTATCGACGATGATCATGGATTGAATCTGCTCCGCTGGCATCTCTTCTCGGCGCAAGAATGGCAACTCATCGCGGTAGAGCGCCAGGAAATCTCGAACATTGCTATTGAGTCTCTGAGGTAGCACAGCTACGGCTTTCGGATAGAGCTTCACCGCAGCTAGCATGGAAGCCAGCCCGTCGAAATCCGTATTTTCGTGCGAGGTTACTATCTCCATCCTCGGCCTTCAGCTCACCATTGTATCAGAGCGGGTCCCATTTGACAATCGGCCCGCGCCAATCTACAATTGTCGGCAAAAGGCACGCTAGTTGTGCCTCTTTTCACGGAGGGACATTGGCGGGTTCGCGAAGGAGATCTCAGGCCAGGTTGTGGTTCTTCTTCCTATGCCTGCTGGCCAGCGCTGCCGTGCTTATCAGTGTCCTCATTCCCCTCGCCTTCCCTGGCAGGAGTGCCGCTTCTATCTATCACGCAGCCCGCCTGATCCCCAATACCGAAGTCAACCCCCTGGGCGCCAACTTCTTCCTTCATCGTGAAGTGGAGGAATGGAAACTCAGAAAGACCCTGGAGATGGCGTCGGAGGCCGGTCTGGGTTGGGTCAAGCAGCAGTTCCCCTGGGAGGAGATAGAGCCTGTTAGGAAGGGCGAGTTCTACGATGAGCGAGTCAGGAACAGCAGCTGGGAGAAGTACGACCGCATAGTGGCGCTCTGCGAGGAGTATGGTCTCCAGATCATCGCCCGTCTGGACAGACCGCCGGTCTGGACCCGAGCAGACAATACCTACCGGGAGCGCCCGCCCGATGACCTCGAAGACTACGGCGACTTTGTTTACGCCTTCGTGGATCGCTACCGCGGGCGTATCCGGTACATACAGATCTGGAACGAGCCCAACATCTTCCCGGAGTGGGGCAACCGGCCAGTGGACCCCGAGGGCTACGTAGACCTGCTGCGTACGGCCTACCAGAGGGCTAAGGAGGCGGATCCCAGCGTGTACGTGCTTAGCGCCCCCTTGGCCATCACCCTTGGGCAGGCACATCCGGAGCCGGAAAAGTGGATCAGCATGAATGAGATCCAGTTTCTGGAGGAGATGTACGAGGCCGGCGCCAAGCAGTACTTCGATATTCTGTCCGCCAACGCCTTCGGTCTAGGCAGCCCGCCCGAGCAACCGCCCGATCCTCGAGTGCTCAATTTTCGGAGGGTATTGCTCCTTCGGGCGGTGATGGAGCGCAACGGGGACGCGGACAAAGCCATCTGGTTCAATGAGTATGGCTGGAACGCGTCACCGGAGGACTTCCCGGAAGACCAACTCGTCTGGGAACGAGTTAGCGAAGAACAACAGGCGCAGTTCACCGTGCAGGGCATCGAGTATGCCCGTAACAACTGGCCCTGGGCCGGGGTATTCAACATCTGGTATTTCCGGCAGGTGGGTAACATTCCTCCCGACAGATCCGATTACTACTTTCGGATGGTCGATGTGGACTTCACTCCCCGCCTGGTGTACAATGCGGTCGAAGAAGCAACCCGGGCGTACCAGCGGCCCGTCGGCCCGGGCTACTATCAGGAGACCAATCCCGCCGTCAGTCTCAGCGGTGGCTGGACCGCGGTCATTGAGCCTAACGCCAGCGGACAAGCTCAGGTAGTCGCGGAAGCCGCTGGGTCCACGGCGACGCTGACGTTTGCGGGCGAGAACGTCGACGTCATTGCGCCGATGGGGCCTGACGGAGGCCGACTTGCGGTGACCCTCGACGGCCGCCGAGTGGATGGCCTCCCCAGGAACGACCAGGGGCTGTCCTACATCGACCTCTTCAGCCCGATCCGCCGCTGGCAGCAGCGGATACCCCTGGTCTACCAGGCGGAAGACGGCGAGCACGAGCTTCAACTCACCGTCCTCGAGCGGGCCAATCTCGCTTCAGAAGGAACACTCATCGGCATTGATGCGTTCCAGATCTCTAGTGGTGAGCGACGCTACGCGCTCCATGGAGTCGCGGTACTTCTGGCTCTCACCATGTTGGTGGCCGGCGGGCTGACCTTCAGGGAATGGAAGGCACTGCGGCGGATGAAGCCCTGAACCTCGTGCGGGGCACAGGACCTGTTTGTCAGTGGGCGACACGTGCCGGCTCGGTTGTTGAGCGGTCCTTGTGCGATCCCCAACCTTGGGCCAGCCCGGTTCCGCGATGCGCTCCAGGCAGAAGATGAAGGTCAGTCTGCTCGTCAGGATCTTGTTGGTCAGCGCAACTCTCGCTGTCTTCTCTGCCTCCGCCAGGATTGTGGTGCCCCCACCTCTGATGCTCCGTCAGGGCGAGCAACTCCAGGCCGGCAGGCAATACGGCAGGGCCCTCCAAGTCTATACCAGTCTGGCTGAGCTGCGACCCACACTCGCAGCGCCCCACACTCATCTAGGTGAGATCTACGCTGCTCAGAGCAGATGGGACGAGGCAAGGGGCGAATTCGCCCTGGCGAGGCAGTTGGACCCTAGCAGTGCACAACCGCTGTGTGGGCTGGCCCAGGTTGCTTACCGTGGCCATGAGGCCACCACAGCCGTTCAACAATGGAAGCGGGCCCTCGCGCTGGAACCCTGCAATACGCAGGCACTATGTGGGCTGGGGCAGGTCTACACTGACTGGTCGCGATTCGACCTTGCAGAGCAGCACTTGAGGCGTGCTATCCTCTGCGACCGCCAACACCAGGAAGCTCGCTACCTCCTTGGGCTGATCGCTGCCAACGACGGAGATCTTCGGGCCATCGACCACCTGGAGATTGCAGCCGAAGGCGACGACCCGCGCCTGGCCCGGAAGGCCACGGAGATGCTACAACTCCTGACCAAGGTCGCCACTGACGAAAATGAGACGTATGCGGCCGGTTGCCTGGCGCGGGCGTTCCTGAGGTACGATCTTCCCAGCCTGGCCATAGAGCAACTGAAGCGCATCCTTGAGGCAGATGCGGCCAATGGGACCGCCAGCGCCTATTTGGGCTACGCTCTCCTGGCCTCGGGAGACCCGGATCTGGCGCTTCTTGTGCTTCGTGAAGCCACCCAGAGAGATCCCAAGAACCCCCTCGGTCACTACTTCCTGGGCCTACTCCATCGGTCCGAAGGGTATCTGCCCACGGCGCTATGGGACTTCAAGAATTCTTTGGAGCTTGACCCATCGAACGCGGCGGTATACGCTGAGACGGCAGACACCTATGGGCGGATGTCCCAGTTCTCCGCGGCCGAGGAATGGTATCGGGCAGCGGTAGCCGTCGCCCCTACCGAACCCGGGTTCCACCTTCTCCTTGCCCAGTTCTACGTCGATGTGGTCCCCAATCCGGCAGCGGGCCTGGCCGCGGCGGAAGAAGCCGCCGCTCTGGCACCCCATGACCCCCTCGCCCAGGATTTGGTGGGCTGGGCCCTCTACCTGGGGGGAGATCTCCACGAGGCAAGAGAGGCACTCGAGCGGGCCCTCTCACTCGACTCTGCATTCGCGCGAGCGTACTACCACCTGGGCGTGGTCTGCTCGCAGCTGGGTGACATGGATACTGCGGTGTGGGGATACCAGCGGGCCGTCGACTTGGACACGGAGGGCCTATACCGAACGAAGGCCAGCCGAGAGCTCACAGCGGCCGGCTGACCCGAGTGACCGACTGAATATCACATCGTGGAACTACTCACCTGGTTGCCCCGCGCGTACGGGCTGGCTCTCTGCCGCGGGGTCCGCTCTCTTACCATCGCTGGAGGTAATCGTAATCAGCAAGAGGTGTTTACCATGAGACTGAAGGGCAAGGTGGCTATAGTCACAGGCGCCTGCTCTGGAATAGGCTTGAGCACAACCCGCCTGTTCGCAGACCAAGGAGCGAGTGTGATGGCCGCAGACATCCAAGACGCCAGCGAAGGAATACGAGACCTGCTGCGCACCGGCAGCAAGGTGCGCTTCTTCCGAATGGACGTTAGCGACGAGCAAGAGGTGCGGGCGCTGTTCGATGAGACGCTTAACGCTTTTGGCCACCTCGATGTGCTGGTCAACAATGCTGGAATCGAGCTTCCTAAGAAGGTCACCGACACCACAGAAGCAGAGTGGGACAGGCTAATGGACGTGAACCTCAAGGGGGTCTTTCTGTGCTCGCGCGCCGCGATCCACAGTATGCGCCGCCAAGGTGGTGGTGTGATCGTCAATGTGGGATCAGAACTGGGCCTCGTGGGCGGCTCAGAGATCGCAGCCTACTGCGCTTCCAAAGGCGGTGTGGTACAATTGACCAAGGCCATGGCCATAGACCATGCGGCCGACGCCATTCGCGTGAACTGCGTGTGCCCGGGCCCGGTGGCCACGCCCTTGCTGGAGGCCACCATCTCAGGATCGTCGGATCCGGTGGCGGAACGGCACAGCATACTTCAGAAGACTCTCTTCAAGCGTCTCGGGCGCCCAGAGGAGATCGCCAGCGCCATCCTTTTCCTGGCCTCCGACGAGTCATCCTATATGACAGGCTCGATAGTGGCGGTCGATGGCGGCTGCACGGCACACTGATTCGCGTTATGATGGTCTACACGCTATTCGCGGCGGCTTGACGTTGGCTTTGCCCAAGGGCTTCGCGGCTCAGCCCGGCCAGTCTCTCGCGCAGAGGGCACTGGCCCACTACTGGTAAGCAACAACCGGCTCTCGTGCCTGATCAGCTCCTGCGCGGTGCGTAGCCATCGCCGCCGCCCACGAGGGACGGTCCAGCACATGAAAGGGGGCAATCGGTGAGCAGTCGAAGGCCCAGTTTGTCAGCGTTCTTCACCAACTTGAAGGCGCCCATGCCCTGGCATCGCAAGGCATGGCTACTTCTGCGCAACAACTGGATCAAGATCCGCACCGGCAGCAGTTGCTGCGGACATCTGGGGGAACCGGGCTGCTGACAGCTTCCTCCCTAGAGACTGGGCCAGTCTCACAGACGTTCAGACGGATGAGGCAAACCGGTTTGCAGCGCCAGGAGCGAGGTTGACATGTCACCCGATGCCTTCAAAGTCGCTACCTACAACTGCAACTCCATCCGTGCGCGCCTGGACTTGGTGATGGAATGGCTCGCGCGGCAGGCCCCGGACGTGCTCTGTCTTCAAGAAACGAAGGTCCCAGACGAGGAGTTCCCCTCTGGAGAGTTCCACAAGCAGGGTTATCAAGTGCTCTTCCGCGGGCAGAAAGCCCATGCCGGAGTAGCCCTCGTCACCAGGGTAGAGGCGAAACTGGTCTCGTTCGGGCTGGATGATGGTGCAGAACCGGACGAAACTAGACTGATCCGGGCTAGTCTGGGGGACGTGTGGGTAGTTAACACCTATGTCCCTCAGGGCCGTACAATTGATTCACCGCACTTCCAACGTAAGCTGGAATGGTTCGCCCGTTTGCGGCGCTACTTCGACCGGCAGCACAAGCCGCAGGACCTGCTTGTCTGGGCAGGGGATTTCAACGTCGCACCCGACGACATCGATGTATACGATCCCAAACGCCTGGCCAAACACGTGGACTTTCATCCCCTCGCCCGCCAGGCGCTGGAGGAGGTACGTGATTGGGGCTTTGTCGATGTGTTTAGGCTCAGGCATCCCCAAGAGGCGGAGCAGTACACCTTCTGGGACTACAGGGTGCCCAATGCCCTGCAGAGAAGCATGGGGTGGCGCGTGGACCATGTCTGGGCCACGAGACCCCTGGCCGAAAAGTGCACGAAGGCCTGGATTGACGTGGACGCGCGCCGAGCCGACCGACCATCAGACCATACCTTCGTCATGGCCGAGTTTGAGCTCTGAGACGCGGCGTCCCGGATCATACCACAGTCACATCAGACAATAGCCCTTCGGCCAACCAGGGCCGTTGCGCCAGAGAGCCTGGTCCAAAAGGCGAAGCGTATCCTCTTGTCCCGGGCTCGACGCCCGCCCGTGTCGTTACCGGTCCCAGGGCTGAACGGACTTGAAACCGTGCCCCCGCACCGTGACTATGTAGTCGTGCTCAGGGTCAGCGGCGGCGATGCGTCTCCGCAGTCTCCCCACCAGGGCATCTATAGTCTCCTCCGACACCCCCACGTTAGCAGCCTCGGGCCACACCGCCCGCACTATCTCATCTCGACCGTATACGCGGCCTGGATCGCCCTGAAGCAGGTTCAGCAGGGTGAGCTGGGCCCTGGACAGGGGCGGAGTCAACTTCCTTCCCCGCACCCAGACCTCTCGCCTATCCTCATCCACCCAGAGACCGGACCCGCGCACCAGTGCGTCGGTAACCAGCGCGCCGGTTGCTTCTGGATCGACATAGAGAGCCTTGAACTCCAGCCCTATCTGTATCTCGTCCCCATCTCGGAGCACATGCGCCTCAGTGATGCGCTGTCCGTTGACGTAAGTCCCATTGCGACTTCCGACGTCTTGGACGAGGTACTGTCCCTGCTCCCTGTCCAGGCGGGCATGACGCCTGGAGGCCAGACGATCGGCGACCACAATGTCGTTGTCCTCCTGGCGACCGACACTCAAAGATCCGCCGGTGAGCAGTATCTCGCGGCCCTTGTCAGGCCCACCTTGGAAAAGAAGTCTCGGGACCTTCGTCTCCATCGCTCGCCTCCGTCTTTTTCTTGACAGCCCCATCTGATCTGAATATGATTCCGGTGGGGCCACGAGGGCAGCGCCAGACACCTCATCGATGACCCCACGGTGCGAAAGGTGGAAGAAGATCTTGCCTACCGCTCTACCTCCCGAGACCATCCTTCAAGACAGATATCGCATCATAGGGCTGATCGGCCTGGGTGGCATGGGCGCGGTCTACCTAACGGAAGACCTGCATCTCAGAGATGAACGCTTCGCCCTCAAGGAGCTGACGTACTCCCCCGACGCCGATGCTCAGCTACGCCAACAACTGCGTGGCCAGTTCCGCAGGGAGGCCACGGCTCTCTCCAATCTGGACCACCCGAATCTGCCCAAGGTCTTTGACTACTTCTCCGAGGACGGCCGTGACTACCTGATCATGGATTATGTAGAGGGGCCCAACCTCAAGGAGGCACTTGACGAAACCCGCGCCGAGGGCCACAATCTGCCGGAAGCCCAGGTCCTTGAGTGGGCCGATCAGATCTGCGACGCGCTTGTCTACCTCCACGGGCAGGACCCGCCTATCATCCACCGTGACATCAAGCCTGCCAACGTGAAATTGCCACCCAGCGGCGTGCTCAAGCTGGTGGATTTCGGGCTGGTCAAATTCTTCGATGCCAAAGATCCGCGAACGATCACCCTGGTGCACGCCTACGGCACGCCCACCTACGCACCCCTGGAGCAGTATGCAGGCGGCACTGGGGGCACTGACGTGCGGTCTGACATCTACTCTCTGGGAGCCACTCTCTACCATCTTCTTACCGGACGTGCGCCCTCAGATGCTCACCGCCGGTTCACGGATCCGCAGAGCCTGCCTAGCCCCCGAACCCTCAACCCTCAAATCTCGGCGCTGACTGAGTACCTGATCCTCAAGGCTATGGCCATTCGCCCCGACGACCGCTATCAGAGCATACATGAGCTGAGAAGAGACCTGGCCATGGCCCGGAATCTCTCCCTTCGACGGAGGACACAGCGCGGCCTGGCGCTAGTCTGGTCAAGCCTCTGGCCCCACAAATGGCTATCGCTGACAGTCCTGATGCTTCTCGTGCTGGCACTTCTGATGACCGCATTGCGGATAGAGCCCCTCTTCTGAGGCAGCCAGCTCCCGGTGTGACCCCCGCTATGAACCCCTCAGCCAGACGACCGCGCTGGGCAGAAAGGCCAGGAACACGGCGGATAACAGCAGAAATGCCCTCACACCCGGTCCTTGCCAGCCCAGGGCGCTCGAGGGGTTCAGCAGCCCCAGCCCATAGAGAAGGTAGCCGACTAGGCCGAGGGCCACGCTAAACAGCACCAGCTGCACCTCCCGCTCCCATCCCTTCCGCCGTCCGCTGCGGGTCTGAACCCCCGCTATGCTTCCCAGCACCGTGCCGGTGCCAGCGATGGCAAAGTCGAGCCAGTCCACCGGCCTCGTCGCCGGGCGGGCAGGTGTAGTCGGAGTGGGCGTCGGCCTTGGAAACGGAACGGTGGGCGTGGGCGGGATCGGGGTAGCGGTAGGAATCGGACTTGCCGTAGCCGTAGCTGTTGGTGTGTAGGTAGGGAATGGGGTCACCGGCAGGACAACACGAATCACCAGCGAGTCTGATGTTGCCTCACCGCTCTCAGCGCTTACTCGGAGCAACCCTGCCGGTGCAGGTGAATCCAGCCAGAACCTGGCACCTGCCACCCCGGAGATCGTGTCGGTTACCACCTGGGGTTCCACGAAAATGTCCGCGCCGGAGTAGCTTCCCCTGAACTCCACCCTGGTGCCGTCCGGCACGACATTGCCGTTCCGATCCACAATGACGCCTGTGCGCACGACCAGTGGATCCCCTCCCACGTACAGGGGCTGGTCTTCCGCCGGTGCGAGTCGCTCCAGAGCGATGACCTGGCCTGGCGCCGGTTGCAGGACAGAGGCTAGCTGGTAGCCAACAGCCTGCACGTCAACGGGCGACGCCCCTCGGGCAACAAAGCCGGCCTCGAAAAGCGGGCGGAGAGAGGCCTCCAGGCAGGGAGTCACCTTGCCGTAAACCGCATAGTAAGCAGTGAGCTTGGCGACCTCGGCGCTATCCAGAAAATAAGGGGCGTCGTAGGCGATGGCGACCACTTTCTTTTCGCCCAGGTAGTACTCTCGCTGCTTGAGCAGATCATTGGCGATTCTCGATGCCGGAAAATCGTCAGGGTTGTACTCCGAGAGGGCAAGGATGACCCACTCGGCTTCGTCCATCAGTCGCGCCACCGACTCCGCGTCCGCCGGCGCCAGCCTACCATCGATCCAGTCCGATATCTGTCCCCAGCCTAGAGTGTGGACCCTTTCAGCCGTGACCTGGCCTGTTCCCTCAGGACCGTAAAGGCGGAGCACAGCGGCTTGCAGGGCGTCACCTGACTGAACTGGCTCAGCATAGCAATCCGTGAAACACTCCAGGATGAGAATATCCTCCTCTTTGGTGGGCGGGCCTGGAAGGTAGGTACCAAGCTCTTCCTCAGTGGGATACAGCAAAGTGACTGCGTCTGTGGCGATCTTCCGAACAGTCTCTATCCCACTGCTTGTCAATTCGACCGCCGCTTCCTCGTCCACCAGCACCTCTCCTGCCGACAGGCTCTCGTAGAGCCTCACTTTGGCCTGTAGGACCCTGAGCACAGCCTCATCAATCCAGGGGCGAAACGCCGGGTCAGAACGGTATCTTTCCTGGAAGTATTTGATGGTCTCCACCATCCTTGGATAGGCATCCCCATCCCAGTCATCCGACAGAGCGAATCTAACCAAAGGAAGGATATCATTGCCCGCCATCAGGGCCTCACGAGCAATGCGGAAATGCGGAAATCCAGCCCGCGAGACGTTGAGGTGTTCCTTGATGGCGTCGGAGCCCAGGAAATCGGATACCAGCAAGCCCGTGGACCGCCACGTGGCGAACTCGGGCAGCGCCATGGCCACGTCCAGTCCGCGTTCGTCCAGGGTCAGTGGGTCGCTGAAGAACTGCATTGACTCTTGGAAAGCTTGACACCTAATGTGACCCACCATTAACCCATCGGTAGTGGCCCATGGATCAGCGGCATTGTAGGCGGTGATTGCGGAGAAGGGAATCAGATCCTGTGCCCGAATCTCCTCCATGGACTTGTTGATCGTGGCCACATCGCTCTCCGGGTCGCGACCGCTGGCGCCATGCCCGGGGAAGTGCTTGGCAATGGTGGCCACCCTTCCCTGGCTCCCCACGTGGACGCCCCTGATGTAGGCCTGAGCCAGTCTTCCCACCCAGTACGGGCTGCCGCCGAGAGCTCTAACCCCTAGGTCTCCGCGCCCCCCAGACCTTGGTGTGTCCAGCACATCGACCGCAGGGCCCAGCAACATGTTGATCCCCACCGCCGCCAGTTCTCGCCCCACAATCTCACCGATCTCCTCGGCATGCTGCTCGCTCCAGGTGGCGCCCACCAGCATGTTGCTGGGCAGCGAAGTAAAACCGCTACGCAGCTCGCTGAACGGATAACCGTTGCCTTCCTGCTGAACAGCCAGGAAAAGAGGCACGAAGATCTGAGTGCCGTCCACGTCTCGACTGCTGGCCTGGTTGGCCAGGGTTTGCAGTCCGTTGGCGAGCCGGGCGACCTGGCGGACTGCGGGCTCCTCATCATGATTGAGGATATTACCCCTTGACTCAGAGAGGACGACAGACCCGACTTTGTGCTCCAGGATGAGTGCGGCGATCTTGCTCTCAGCAGACGTATCCGTGCCCACAAAGTCCACCATGAATACCTGGCCAACGCGCTCCTCCACCGTCATCAGGGCCAAGAGCCGCTCTGCCGATATGCTCTGGGCGCCTACCCTGCGAGGCAGCATGGACACGATGACCGCGCACAGCAGTGCCAACCTTAGTAGGAGAGATGCAGACCGCCTAGACAACGAATGATGTCTCCTGACTCAGTAAACCCATTCCCCGTCTCTCTGGACCAACGCGCCATCCAGGTATATCTCGCCGCCCACACGCAGGTCCTTGATCATGTCCCAGTGCAGTCCGGACTCGTTCTTGCTACCCGTAACACGATAGCCCCGACCCAGTGCGAGATGGACTGTGCCCCCAATCTTCTCGTCAAAGAGGATATTCTTGATGAAGCGGTCGATCCTGTAGTTGTTGCCCAGGCCTATCTCGCCGACATACCGCGAACCGGCGTCCATGTCCAGCATGGCCAGCAGATACTCCTCGCCTTTGGCGGCGCTCGCCTTCACCACTCTGCCCCCCTCAAACCAGAGACGCACACCTTCCACCTCACGTCCTCCGAACGCGGGATAGATGGCCGGGTAACTGAACAAGATGTGGCCCTCCACGCTGTCCTCGATCGGGCCTGTGAACACCTCCCCGTCCGGCATGTTCATCTTGCCGTCAGCACTGATGAAAGTCCGACCCTCAACCCTCATTCTCAGGTCGGTGTCCTCTCCCCTGATGGCTAGCTCGCGGCCTCTGTCGAAGAGTTCCTTCAGTCTGCCCTGATCGCGTGCCAGTAGATCCCAGTCCTGGTCCACCGCACCGAAGACGAAGTCCTCAAACTGAGCCAGCGTCATCTCCGCATCCTGAGCGCCCCCCGTCGTCGGGTAAAGGGTCACCACCCAGCGGCTGTGGTCGGTCAGGTATGCCCGGACCTTCGCATCCGAAGACCGCCATCGAGCGACACGCACGGGTGGAAAGGCGCTCAGCACCTTGGTGTTCACAGGGGCCAGGATCTGGATGTACACGTCTGTATGCTCAGCCAGGTGCATCCGCAAGTCAGGAAACATCGCGAGCCGCTCGTCCGAGGCCTCGCCAAGTAAGGCTTCCCTCAACTCTTCGAACTCGATGCGCGTTGTGATCTCCCCGACGTCCCGTCTCAACAATTGACGGTAGACCTCCACGACCA
>DATEXS010000295.1:0-5053 GCA_035256725.1 Anaerolineae bacterium | reverse complement strand
GGCCTACCACCACGGCTTCTGGACCGAGGCCCAGGCCATCCAGGATCGCCGTGTGTATTCTGACCTGGTTTGCCCCCTGCCGGGCAGTGTCCTCGTCCAGGGCGTTCAAGACCGTGGTCGCGGGGAGGTGAAAGGAGAGCCGGAGGTCGAAGTCGTCCGCCATCTTTCCCAGTTCGGCCAACTCCCGCGTGCATTCCTCAATCTGATGATGGAACCCAGGAAGGTCTGGGTGGGACGCGTATGGTGCCAGGTCTGCCGCCATCCGGTACATGCGGATGTCTTGTCGGTCCAGGTAGAGGAAGATGTCCCGCAGATACGCGAGACTGACGCTGAGATGCGGGTAATTTTGCCAGCGCCTGGTGTCGTGGGATTTCAGCCCTGGTTGCCCCAGTACCTTGACGGGGAATCCGAGCCGCATGGGAGGTGTACCCCCCTTCGGGTCTCGCCGTTGGGTGGGACGCTGCTTGCCTGCCACCTTAGGGTCACAATTGAAGAGGTCAGGGCGAAGCAGTGGTTGCCGAGGACCTTCGGTTCTTGTATAATACCTGACAAAGCTTGTGGACGGCAAGCACCACCCCTACGTAGTGTCGCGGAAGACGAAGAGGCGAGCGTTGCAGTTCCACCCGGGCGAGGAGGTGAGCGGATGGCGCAATCGGAGCGAGTCAAGACCTCAGCCAGCAGCCCCTTGAGCAAACCCCGTTCCGTCGATGACCTGGGGGTCACCAGAAACCTGCTCGTGGACCTGGCTCTCAAAGCTCTCTACCTCGAGGGCGAGATGGACGGGTCGGCAATCGCGGATCAGCTGCGGCTGCCCCTGCCTGTAGCCGTTGACCTTCTGGACATCCTGCGCAAGGAAAGGCTGGTCACGGTACTGGGAAGCGACAGGGGTGTGGTCCCCGTCTACAGGTACGGAATCACCGAGGCGGGCATCTCGCGAGCTCGCGAGGCACTGGCCCGGAACGAGTACGTCGGTCCGGCTCCGGTGTCTCTGGAGTCCTACGTGGAGATCGTCAACAGACAGAGCGTGGCTATGGCCCGCTCTGTGATCAGGCGCGAGGATCTGGAGCGCGCCCTGGAGGAATTGGTGGTCAGCCCGTCGGTGATCCACCAGTTGGGGCCTGCGCTCAATTCTGGCCAGGCCATCCTCCTCTACGGCGCGCCTGGCAACGGCAAGACCTACATCGCACATAACATAGTTGAGCTGGTGTTGGGCAGCATCTTCGTGCCCTACGCCTGCGAGGTGGAGGGCCAGCTGATCAAGGTCCTCGACCCTCAATACCACCGGCTGGTGGATGCTGGGGCAGAGGGTAGGGACGTGGAGCGAGATGGGCGCTGGGCGTTGTGCAAACGGCCAGTGGTGATGGTGGGGGGCGAGCTGACTCTGACCTCGTTGGGACTAGTCTTCGATCCCATCTCCAAGTGCCACGAGGCCTCCCTGCAGATGAAAGCCAATGGCGGCATCTTCTTCATAGACGATTTCGGGCGACAGTTGCTGCTGCCGGAGGAGCTTCTCAACCGGTGGATCGTGCCCCTGGAGGCCCAGGTGGACTACCTGGCGCTCCACACTGGCAAGCAGATCAAGATTCCCTTTGACGCGCTGGTGATTTTCTCCACCAATCTCGATCCCGGCAGCCTGGACGAGGCGTTCTTGCGGCGGATTCCCCACAAGGTGATGATACCCAACCCCACGCTATACGAGTACTATCTGCTCTTCGAGCGCGTCTGCAAGGCCAAGCGGGTGCCTTTTGACAAGGACGGCTTCTCGTATCTGGTGGACAGGTACTACAGGAAGGCCAATCGGCCGCTCAGGGCCTGTCATCCCCGGGACCTGGTGGAGCAGATCGTGACCATGGCGCGCTACAACGATGAGGAGCCTGTTCTCAGCAAGGAGTTCCTGGACCAGGCGTGCGCGAATTACTTCGTGCAAAGGCCGGGAGAAGAGTACGATCGGGCCTAGGCCAGTCGGGGGCTACGGTGAGCATTTGGAGACAGCCCCCGCGGCCCTCGCTGCAGGTGGAGGGGCCACTGTCCAAATTGGGACAGGTGGCCCCTTTTGAAGAGGGTAGGGATGGCCGACGAAAAGGGGGCCTTGACCGAGCGCGAGCTGGAGATAGTGAGGGCCGTGGCTACCGGCGCCACCAACCAGCAGATCGCTCGGGAGTTGACTATCAGCGTCAACACGGTCAAGGTCCACCTGAAGAACATCTTCGCCAAGCTGGACATCCAGTCGCGGACCGAGGTGGCCCTCTACGCAGTCAGGGAGGGCCTGGTGCAGGTAGAGATGCCGCCTCCACCGGTGGAGGACACGGCGCGTCAGGCCTGGCCGGTGAAGCGCCAGCCTATTCCCCGGCGCAAGCGTTTGGTCCTGGTGCTGGCCATGGCCGCGTCCCTCCTGCTGATCACGCTGCCTCGCGTGGAGATGTCTCCGGCCCTGCCTCCTGCTTCTGAGTTCGAGGATGTGGGATCATCCGGAGCACCCAGAGGGCCCACAGTTCAGCCTTCTCGATGGAACTCCATGGCACCGCTGCCGACGCCCCGCAGCCGTCTGGCTGCCACTTACGGTCACGGCAAGATCTACGTGATCGGAGGGGACACGCCCGATGGCGCTACCGGCACAGTCGAGGAGTATGATGTTGCTCTCAACAGTTGGCGAGAGCGCGCTTCGAAGCCCATCGCCGTGCACAATGTCGGTGCGGTATTGGTGGGCGGAAAAGTGTTTGTGCCCGGGGGCTATTCGGCCGATGGTCAGGTCATCGCGGAGCTGGAGATCTACGACCCGGAGCGCGACACGTGGAACCGAGGAGCGCCGATGCCGCGGCCTCTCTGTGCGTACGCTATCGCCAGTCTGGGGGACAAGCTCTACCTCTTTGGCGGATGGGATGGTTCCGGCTACGTTGCCTCCACTTGGCTGTACGACCCCGGCGCCGACACCTGGGCGGAGATGACCCCGATGTCCTCCGCCCGCGGCTTCTCAGCGGCCGGTGTGGTCGAGGGCAAGATCTACGTGGTCGGGGGCTACGACGGGCAACGCGAGATCGCGACAGTGGAGGAGTACGACCCGGCTGAAGAAGACCGGGGTACTCCCTGGCAAGTGAGAAGTCCCATGGGTGCCGCTCGCGGCGGGCTGGGCGTAGCGACGATCGCGGGAAGTCTGTACGCCATCGGGGGAGGGTGGAACGGGTATCTGGCCTTCAATGAGCGGTACGATCCCAGGTCCGACCAGTGGTCGCCCGTAGAGACGCCGGTCTTCGGGCAGTGGCGGAACCTGGCGGTGGTGGCTAGTGAGACCAGGGTCTATGCGCTTGGGGGGTGGAACGGGGCCTTCATGGAGTCGAACCATGAATACCAGGCGCTGTTCACCTACTACCTGCCCGAAGTGCGGTAGAGAGCGGTGCTCCACTGGGCCAGTATCCTGGCCAGGATCTAACAGCGATCTCTGGGCGCAAGCAGGAAATGAGGTTGACACGAAACTAAGCGCGGCGTATAATACCTAGTGACTAAGGCCCGCTAGCTCAATCCGGCAGAGCAGCTGACTCTTAATCAGTTGGTTCCAGGTTCGAGTCCTGGGCGGGTCACACAGATGAGGATCCTCGCATGTATCGTGATGGCGAGGATCCTTTGTTTCTGGCTTGTGCTGGGCGCCTGCTCGTGGCTGCGCGATCTCGGGCCTCATAGGGGAGCCGCGCTCCTTTGCCGCTCCCAAGCGCTCAAAGATAGGCTGCGCAATCCGTGGAGTTCCAGACGACCTCTGGGGTCTATGAGTACACAGGCAGCAACCAGTCCAAGTACTTAGGATTCTTCCCTCTGATCACGTTCTCATACTGGGTCTGCAACCGCGCGGTCAGCGGGCCCAGCTTTCCATCGCCCACCTGGTATCTATCCACGGAGAAGACCGGCAATATCTCAAAGGCGCTGCCGCACATGAAGACCTCGTCGGCGATGTATAGCTCAGTCCGGTCCACCTCTCGCTCCACCACCGATACCGACATCTCCTCCCGGAACAGCTCGATGAGCGTCGCTCTGGTAATGCTCTCCAGGATGCCCCCCGTCACCGGCGGGGTGAGGGCTGTCCCGTCCCTGACGAGGAAGACGCAGGCGCCGGGGCCCTCGGCTACCTTGCCCAGCTCGTTGAGCAGGATGGCGCTGTCGTACCCGTCCTCGGCAGCCTGCACAGTGGCCAGTCTCCCGTTCTGGTAGTTGGCGGCGGCCTTGATCCTCGGCGGGATGTCTCGGTCCGAGATGCGCGTCCAGGAGCTCACACAGACGTGGATGCCCTTGCCCGTACCCAGGATCGACTTGCGTGGCCCCGCAAACACGTAGGCCCCGACGTCCACTGTGCCCGGTTTGTAGGAGAAAAAACCTTCGCCTACACCGAAGTAGACAGTGGGGGTGAGGTGCACGTCCTCTCGCAGGCTATTCTTGGCCAGGAGGCCGACGCAGGCTTCCCCGATATCCTCAAGGGCATAGTCGAGCGTCATCCGCATCATCTTCATGGACTGGGAGAGCCTCCGGAGATGGTCCTCCATCCTGAAGACATATAACTGTCCCTCTGACTCATTCCAGTAGCCTCGCATACCCTCGAATACCGAGCTTCCGAAGCGAACCGCATCCGTCGTCACGTGGAGCCTCGCCGCGTCCCACTTGACGTACTCCCCGTTCATCCATGCGTACTCTAGATTCTCTCGCGCCATCTCTCCTCTCCCTTCCAATGACTTTGAAGTAGCCCGCTCACCACGAGCTTCCTGCGCTCTGGTCAACCAGATTCGCTGCAACCAGGGCGACATGGCCCCGCGCCCCCGCGCTGCTGCGCCGCCTTCAGGGCCCTCACCCCGCCGGTGACGGGGGGTATCCTGGAGAGCATTACCAGAGCGACGCTCATCGAGCTGTTCCAGGAGGAGATGTCGGTGTCGGTGGTCGAGCGAGAGGTGGACCGGACCGAGCTATACATCGCCGACGAGGTCTTCATGTGCGGCAGCGCCTTTGAGGTATTGCCGGTCTTCTCCGTGGATAGATACCAGGTGGGCGATGGAAAGCTGGGCCCGCTGACCGCGCG
>DATEXS010000294.1:0-4406 GCA_035256725.1 Anaerolineae bacterium | reverse complement strand
GCGCATTGAGGTCGTAGCCTAGGCGTGCCAGGGATACAGCCTCCTGCGTCGGCCCGTGCCTCACTTCCCATGCTGCGCCAGCATCACCATCAGGCTGGAAGGCACGTAAACGAACGAACCTGTCGCAGGAATCGCGACTAGGATTGAAGGTGAAGTGGAATCGGGTCTAGGGCACAAGCGTCACGGTCTGGCAGCGTGCTGGCTTGTGTCCTGAAACCTCTTTTCCTCCTGAAGCCCCCTGTGGGTGGAAAAACCCGCAGGGGGTTTCCCTTTGTAGTCACGCGCATGGCACGGTGGCGCGGGAATGAACTCCCCCGCTGTAGCCGCTCAGTCCTTGCCGCAGGGGCCGCTTCGCCGCCATGCTCTGGGAAGAGGCGCTGCCAGCCCAGGCCAGCGCGTACAACCCTAAGATCGAACCCAGCGTTTCGAAGCTTCTGGAACGCGGGGCCGACGTCACCACGATCCGCTACTCCATGGCCGACTGAGCGCGCCTTGAGGCAGCTTTCACCCAACTGTACGCCGGTGTCGCTTTGTGGCCCCGGCAGCCGTTGCCACCTTGCCTCAGCTTCTCCGCTTGCGTACACTCAGTGGCGCGCAGGAAATGCATCGCAGCAGTGCAAGAATGCTGGAGCCCCCGGAGGCACTTGTGGCCATGCAGAAGCTTCTCGCCAAGGCCGGTCTAGTTGTCAGCGCCGTCGGCGTATTCTACAGCGGGCTGATGTTTCTCCAGGTGGTCCCCGCCCCTCTGTCTATCAGGTTCTGGGACGGTGGCCAGGCAGCCATGAACACCGCTGCGGTACTGGACATCGCCTGTGGAAGTGTGCTCTTCTACCTGGCGGCCCAGGTCTTGCTCGGACGCGAGGTGCAGCGCCACGCCAGGCACGCCCTCCTGGTGTGCGTATTGGCCATGATCGCGGACTGGATCGGCGGCCTCTATGGCATCAGCGCGCTGATCGGCCTCGTCTCCAGCTACTGCCTGATCAGGGAGTCTGGCGGGCGGGCCTTGTGACCAACTGCCCCACCGGACGCAGCAAACCAGGCGGAATGGTCTGAGCCTCCCCACCGGGGGGCGTCCAGAGAACATCTACCCCACTGAACTCGCCTCCATGGTACGAGTATCTCAGCAGCAGGTCGTGCCACCCAGGCCCCAGCTCTACCTCGTCGCCACCACCCCCGGTTCCCTTTCCTCCCACCGCTGCAACTTCAGCTCCGTCGACCCATAGGGTGGCGCTTCCGTTCCAGGGCACAACGTGGAAGCGGTAGGAGCCTTCATCCTCCACCCTCAACTGGCCGCTGCACTCCAAACTGTACGGCTCTCCTTCCAGCTCGGGGACGAAAGCCGACTGCCAGGCCGTGGGCATCCTCAGGAGTGACAGAATGGGCTGGATACTCTGATCCACAGGCTCACCCGCCCCGTCGGGACCCCGGAACACAGTGACCAGGGCACCGTTGGCTTCCTGCTTGGGGCTGAGGAAGTCAGCAGCCACCGCCTGCCTCTGGCGTCCCGGCGCCGTCCACACGAGTCTCAGCGAGCCTACGTGCTCCATTCCCAGACACGTCACCCTCAGCTTGTGCCATCCTTTGACCAGCCGTATCCCCTCTTTTTCCTCCAGTTCTGATTCGTCAACCTCCATCCGGCATAGGCCCGGCGGCTCCATCTCCAAGACGTAGCTCCCAGCTTCAGCCGCGTAGAGGGTCCCCTTCCACTCAGCGCTGAAAGGGAACGGGAGAGGAGGTTTCTCCACTGTCCAATCAAAGGAGAGTTGGCCCTCCTGCCGCACTACCTCTGGCTCAGCCTCTGTGCTGTTTCCAGAGTAGTACGACCCAACCAGCCCCTGGGACTCCCCTGCCTCCTCGGCTCCCACGTGGGCAGCAACGAAGGTGTATCGATCAGGCTCTCCCTGGAAGGTCTCTATGCGCGCCTCAGGATAGAAGTACCGGACAACCTCTGCCAGGGCCTCAACGTTGTAAGGCGTCACGAAGATGTAGACCAGGTCCTCACCAACTCTATCGCGACGGCTGGGCAGAACGTCGAGCACGTCGATCCCCCTCTCCCCCGGTGCCTCTTTGGCCATCCAGGCGAAATCCATACCCGGAGAGTAGTAGGGATAGTTGGCGAAGAGATAGAAGTAGTGGCCCTCGCCCAGGGTGGCGATGTAGTTGGCCACGGCGGAGACCTCCCCGGCGAACTCCACGCGCACCGAGTCGGCATGTATCTGGCGATCATAGAAGACCCTGTAGTTGATCCAACCCGCCAACGCCAGCATCGGGATCAGAAGCAGGGCGAGGTATCGCTGCCTGCCGCGGCCGAAGGCCATCTGAAACGTCTTCATGGCCCCGTCTATGAACACCCCCGCGAAGATAAACAGCACCGGCATCACCCCCGCGAAACGATGGCTGCGCAGGTCTACAGTCAACAGTCCCCCGCCGATCAGCGTGATCAGAAACCAGCTCAGGTAGAAGAGATGCCTGTTGCGCCAGAAGTAGAGGAGGCAGCAACAGAACCCCAGGGCAACGAGCACCCCCGTCACGGGGTCCAGCATGGGCCAGTCAGGCAGGTTAACCGCGCCCCACGATTCGCCCTGGTAGTTGAAAAACCCCAGCAGCCTCTGCGCGCGCTCCATCAGGCCGTCTTGCTGCACGGCGCCTGCGGGCTCGAAGAGGGCCGGCATCACCGAGGTGAAGCGTTCCCCAAAGGCCACGTTGGGTTCTCGCAGTACGACGGAGAACAAAGGAAGCGTGAACACGACTGCTGAGGTGAGGAACACCAGCCAGGGGGCCACCAGACGGCGCAACGGCCCGAGGAACTGCCTGGCTGGCATCTTCCGTGCGCGCCACCAGGATAGGGCCTCACCCGCCAAGAGCACCACAACCAGGACGGGCACGATCCGAAAGGAGGCGTGGCTGTACAGACCCAGCCCCATAGTCAATCCAGCGAGGATGTAGTTGGCCATCCCGCTTGTCCTTCTACCGCGCAGCACAAGATAGAAAGTAGACACCTCCAGGAGCATGGCCGGCGTGGAGGGCAGCACCAGCCTGCTAAAGGCGATGTGCCAGCGGGAGACAGCGAACAGGAAAGTGGCCGCCAGAGCCACCGGGAAGCGAAAGAGTTCGCGAGCGAGGAGGTAGAACACCACCAGAGTTAGGAAGCCCATGACCACGAAGGGCAGACGCAGAGCAAGCACCGTTGGTCCCAGGGCCAGAAAGGCGAGGGCGGTGCTGTAAACCGAGACCGGGAACTGCCAGGGACGGTAGCCGTGGTGCAGCACACCGTAGGCATCCTTGCCGATCTGTGCCTCGTCGTTCCAGGAGATGCCACCCGGCGGAGGGTAGTAGTCCAGGCGGTAGATCCGGAGGAAGAGTCCCACGGCCAGCACGAGGCCCACCAGGGTGAGCTCAAGCCAGCGCTCCTTGATTCTGGGCCGCGGCAGTCTCCATCCCTCGCCCCGTGCGCAGACCAACAGCGCCGAGCTGATGCCCAGAGCATACAGGGCCGCGCCGGTGAACAGAAGATCCCAGCGCACCGCCAGCAGCCATCCGCCCACCCACGCCGGCAGGGAGGCGACGAGGAGGGATCGCAGCCCTCGCCAGTCCCAGCTGGCCCTCGATCTCTGCGTTCCCCCAACCTCGTCCACGGGCAGATGCCGGAAGGCCATCACCACCAGCACCACTGCTGAGCCGAACAGGATAATCGCAACCCGTTCGTTTTCTCGGCTGCTGAGAATGATCTGCCCCAGGGAGGCTAAGCCCAGTCCAAGAACGGTCAGTACAAAGGGGTACATGGCTCAGATTGCGGGGCCTCATCCCCACGCCGCTATATGGACGTCTGCTAGCGCGAGAGGCCGAACTTCTGGATCCTGTGGTTGTAGGTGTCCGCCACGTACACAGATGAACGCTGGTCGAAGCCGATCCCGATGGGCTTGCTGAACTGCCCCTCGAGAGAACCGCTCTCACCCCACGAGGTGACCAGCCTGCCGAAGGCGTCGTAGACCAACACCCGCGCCATCTCCGGGTCAGTGAGATACAGTAGAGCATCCAGGCCGGCCACTATGTGAGAACAATCCAAGGTGTTGGCCGCTGAGATAGGCCATTCCCTTAGGTAACGCCCTTCTCCGTCCAGGACCTGCACCCTGCTGTTCTCATTATCCACCACGTAGAGGTTGCCTGCGTCGTCAACTGCCACGTCGGTAGGCTGGTTGAGATTGCCCGGGCCCAATCCGGCGCTCCCGTAGGAGCCGAGTAGCTCCCCGTCGGGAGATACCTTGTCCACCACGTTGCCCCCTGTGTTGGCCACATAGACGTTACCCGGCCTGTCCACCTCCACGCCGCGCGGATCGAACAAACCCCACCGTTCTCCCCAGCGCGCCTCGAGCTCTCCTTCTGATGAGAACACGAAGACGCTGTCG
>DATEXS010000293.1:0-5021 GCA_035256725.1 Anaerolineae bacterium | reverse complement strand
AGGATAAAGATCAGTATCCAGCTAACGTGGATGTTGATGGAGATACCTCCGATGCGAGCGATGCGAATTGCGTTCTTGAGCATGTTTCCTCCCTCCCCTAAAGGGACATCAGCGTATCGCCGCCCGTCTCCGACGACTTGTTGCCGAACCCACAGAGCTCATGGCCGATACCAGGTGGCAGCGACGGCCCTATGCCGCGCTGGATATGACTTCGAGGTCGTCCATATACGGACGCAGCACCCGCGGGACGAGGATGCTGCCGTCCGACCGCTGGTAGTTCTCCATGACGGAGATCATCACTCTCGGCAAGGCCAGGCCTGAGCCATTGAGAGTGTGAACATAGCGGGGTTTGGCCCCCTGCTCGGGACGGTAACGGATATTGGCCCTGCGCGCCTGAAAATCGCCAAAGTTGCTGCAACTGGAGACCTCCAGCCATTCCTGCACGCCCGGCCCCCACATCTCCACGTCGTACTTTTTCATGGCCGAGAAGGCTAGATCGCCGGTACACATCTCCACCACGCGATGGGGGATTTCCAGCAGTTCAGCGATCCGCTCTGCATTATGGACCAGTTGCTCCAGATGCTCGGCCGAGGTCTCTGGCTCCACGAAGCGGACCATCTCCACCTTATCGAACTGGTGACCCCGCTTGATGCCTCGGGTGTCTCGGCCCGCCGACATCTGCTCACGACGGAAGCACGCCGTGTAGGCGACGTACTTGATGGGCAAAGAGCCAGGAGGCAGAATCTCCTCCCGGTGTAGATTGGTCACTGGCACCTCGGCAGTGGGAATCATCCACAGATCATCAGGCTCGTAGCGATACAGGTTATCGGCAAACTTGGGGAGGTTGCCAGTCCCCACCAGGCACTCTCTGCGGACCAGGAAGGGAGGATAGATCTCCAAGTAGCCATGCTCCTTGACGTGCACGTCCAGCATCCAGGTAATCAGGGCCCGCTGCAACCTGGCACCGAGGCCCTTGAGCACATAGAAGCGGGAACCCGAAATCTTCACCCCCCGCTCGAATTCGATGATGTCCAGGGTGGGCCCGAGATCCCAGTGAGGTAGGGGTTCGAAATCAAACTGACGAGGCTCGCCCACTGTGCGCACCAGCACGTTGTCGCTCTCGTCTCTGCCCACGGGCACGGAGGGATCGGGCATGTTGGGGACCAGGAGCAGGAGGAGGTTCAGCTCCGTTTCCACCCGGCCGAGTTCTGCGTCCAGCGTTTTGATCCGGGTGCCTGCTTCCCGCATTTCCTCGATCAGCCCGTGATCTTTCTCCTTCATGCGCCCGATTTGCTCCGAGACCACGTTCCGACGATGCTTGAGCTCGTCTGACTGCGCCAACAGTTCGCGCCTTCGCACATCGAGGGCCAAGATCTCATCGATGGGAGCGGTTGTGTTCAGTTTGACGAGGCCCTCTCGGACCTCATCTGGATGCTCGCGTATGTATTTCTGATCAAGCATGCTTCATGCCCACAGCGATGCCTCGGGGCCAACCTGCGCCAGATTATACGGTAGCGGGGTCGAGATTTCAAAGCCCAATTCGCGCGCCAAGACGCCAGACTACCAGAGGGACGCGGGCGCTGCTCTTTGCAAAGATGGTGTGACCTATGCACCAGGGCGCCATCGTCCTGGATCAGGAAGGGTTGCCCGTGGTGCGTAGGTGGGGGAAGAGGATGACCTCGCGAATGGAGGACTGGTCGGTGAAGAGCATCACCATGCGGTCTATGCCCCAGCCCATACCGCCGGTGGGAGGCATGCCGTACTCCAGGGCGCGGATGTAGTCCTCGTCCATGGGGTGGGCCTCCTCATCGCCAGCTTCGCGCTGCTTTTTTTGTTCCAGGAGGCGCTCTCTCTGATCGAGGGGGTCGTTTAGCTCGGAGAAGGCGTTGCCCAGCTCCAGCCCTCCGATGAATAGCTCGAACCGTTCCACCAGATCGGGGCTGTCTGGCTTCCTCTTAGCCAAGGGGGATATCTCCAGCGGGAAGTCGGTGATGAAAGTAGGCTGAATGAGCTTGCGCTCCACGTACTCGCTGAAGATCTCATCCACCATGGTACCCCGAGTGGGTTGGGGGTCTACCTCCAGCCCGCTCTGCTCCACTCGCTGGCGCAACGCCTCCGCTGTCGGTGCCTCATAGATGTCGAGCCCCGTCTGCTCCAGAATGGCATCGCGCATGGGCAGGCGTCGCCAGGGCGGGATCAGATCGATATCCTGCCCCTGGTACCTTATCTGCCCGCTTTTCAGCACCTCACTGGCGATGTGGAAGAAGGCATCCTCTGCCAGGCTCATCATATCATGGTAATCCGCATAGGCCTGGTAGACCTCAAGTTGGGTGAACTCGGGATTGTGCTGGGAGGACACGCCCTCGTTGCGGAAGTCCTTGCAGATCTCATAGACGCGATCCAGGCCTCCCACGATCAGTCTCTTGAGGTAGAGTTCGTCGGCGATGCGGAGAAAGACCTCCTGATCCAGGGCGTGATAGTAGGTGGTGAACGGTCGCGCCATGGCCCCGCCATACAGCGGCTGTAGAACGGGCGTCTCCACCTCCATGAACCCACGGGAATCCAAGAAGCCTCGCAGCGAGGCCACGATCCGGCTGCGGGTGATGAAGACCCGTCTCGCCTCCTCGTTCACGATGAGGTCCAGATACCTCTGCCGATACCTTGTCTCCACGTCCTTCAGGCCATGCCACTTCTCCGGCAGAGGCCGCAAGGATTTGGCCAGCAGAGTGAGTCCGCTCACTTTCAAGCTTGGCTCCCCGGTGCGCGTGAAGAAAAGCCTGCCTTCCGCCTGTACGATGTCGCCGATGTCCAGGTAGCTCCTGAACAGGTCGTAGGTCGCCTCGTCCACCCCATCCTCTGCCAGACGTAAGTAGATCTGAATGCGGCCGCTCCCATCGGCGATGTGGGCAAACGAGGCCTTGCCCATCACCCTCACGCTCATCATGCGTCCGCAGAGTCTCACCAGCTGTGGAGGGTCTCCCTTCTCGCCCGCGTCCCTCCACGCTCGGAGCAAGTCAACAGCTTTCGCAGCCGAATAGTTGCAGTCGGCCCGCAGCGGGTAGGGGTCCACTCCCATCTCCCGTAGCGCTTCCAGCTTCAAACGTCGCTGTCTAAGGAGCTCGTTGAGCTCTCCATTCTCCTCTTGGCTCATTGGATGTCCAGGATCTCGAAGAATAGCAGACCGTCCGGCGCTTCGACGGCCACTTCCTCGCCAACCGTGCGATTCAACAAAGCCTTGCCCAAGGGGGACTCGTTGGAAATCCGACCATTTGTGGGATCGGCCTCCACAGAGCCAACGATTTGGAAACTCTCTGTTGCCCCTCCCCGCTCCATAACGGTGACCCTCGACCCGAAGGTAACCATCTCCGAGACCGGTCCACCCTCCATGATCACCGCTCGCTTCAGAAGGCTCTCCAGGGTCAAGATGCGCCCCTCCACGAAAGACTGTTGGTGCTTGGCGTCCTCGTAGCCCACATTCTCCGTTAGGTCACCTTCATCCACGGCCTGCCGCAGTTGGTCAGCGATGGCGGGTCGCTTCACAGAGCGAAGATAGTCCAATTCAGCCTGGAGTCTAGCCTGTCCCTCTGGAGTCAGAAGGATCTCCGCGTCAGACACCGAATCACTCATGGCGGCAATTCTAGCACACCGATGGCTGTCGTTCAAGCTGGCCCGGCCTGAGACCATCGGCGTAAAAACGTGCAAGACGCAGAAGTCACAAAAACGCGCCACACTCAGCGTCTTCGGGATGGCAAGCAGCCATTCCTGTGGTATAATGTGTACACGTCTCTTCGGAGTTCTAGCCACGCCTCACAATTTGGGAACCCTCCGCGCGAAGGGGCTGAAGTCACTCTAGCTGCCTGAAGAAATCGGCGGCCCAGCAGCGGTACCTTCCGCGGGACCTGCTGCATCTCGGATCGGGCGAAAGGAAGCAACATGAACTGGACCAGAGTCCTCTCCAGAGAAGAGTTGGCAGAAGGACAAAAGCACACGGTGGAAGTCGCCGGGCAGACCATCCTCCTGGTGCAGCACAAAGGTGGACTCTACGCTGTCAACAACACCTGCCCCCACATGGGTGGGTCTCTTGTCGACGGAAAGATCACCGAGGATGGCGCCGTTGTCTGTCCCCGGCACCACAGCGCTTTTGACCTCCGCACCGGCGAGGTGAAGGAGTGGGCGCCCTGGCCGCCGGGGGTGGGCCGCCTCCTGGGCGCACTCTCCAAGGAGAAGCCTCTGCGTGTGTACTCGACCAAGGTGGAACAGGGCAGTATTTGGGTGGGTACCGAAGAGAGCAGCTAGTAGGCTGAGTATCCCCGGGCCTCACTATGGTTCTGGTCCCCCTCGAGGGTCTGCCCCCGTTCGCCGTGCCGCGCTGCCTCGATCCCTGGGTGGCATTCACCATCAACCATGAAAGCGCGTTAGGCTCTTACTGAAACGGTGCTCGCCCTCGGTCGATATCACAGAAGCGTGGCGGATTCTGCAGCCTCAGCTGCGAGTAGCGCTCCCGTCCCCGCGAGCCTGAATGAGCGCTAGAGGAAGTCCTCCAGTTGATGGACTGGGCCCGGGGCAATGCCGAGCAGATCGTCCAGAATGCCGGTTCGGCAATGCACATCCCGTGATCAGAGGCCACGCCGCTGGTATGGTTTCCCCTACCCGATGCTTTGCTGTAGCCCAGCACGGGCAGAGGCGCCACCACTGCCAAATGGGAGGATGGCAATTGATGAGCACTGCTCTTTCGGATATAATGCCCAAGTGGGCGCAACACGGGTAGTGGACCAGCGGAACACCTCTGGAAACGGTCGAGCAAGGTCCTGGCGGGCGAGATCGGTGGAACCAAGACGCGCCTCGCCATCTTCACACCGCACGATGGCCACCGAAGACCGCTGCTGGAGGATAGTTGCCCTAAGGCCCGGCATTCAGATGTGCAAGCAGTGGTCAGGGGCCTCTAAGTCGAGGCGGCATTGATCGGCGCCGCGCGCCACGAGCCTAGGGCCTTGCAGGACAAAGCGAGGCTCGGATAGGGC
>DATEXS010000292.1:0-3967 GCA_035256725.1 Anaerolineae bacterium | reverse complement strand
AGGGTATTGAACGTAGCGGCAGGGAACGTGTACTCAGCTTGCTTGCTCTGCTTCCTCCTGCTGAGAAGCACACCCCTGAGAGAGATGTGGTGGCTGAGGCTAGCCGCGGACTTCCTCCCCTTTCTCTTTGTGCCGCTAATAGTGCTGGTGCCTGCGGTGCTGCTCTGCGCCAGGTCGAGGGTGGCCAAGGCTTTCGTCTCCTTGCCCTGCCTCGTCTTCGCCTTGGTCTACGGACGTCTCTTCCTGCCCCAACCCACCGTGGCCTCCTCCAGCCCACAGCTAGGACTCTCGGTGATGAGCTACAACGTGACCAGAGGCGCTCCCGGGGTGGATAACATCCTGGCCATCATAGAGAGCGAGGGCGCGGACGTGGTAGCTCTCCAAGAGGTGACGCCGCAGGTGGCGCAGGCGTTGTCCGGTCTCAGTGAGCTGTATCCCCACATGGCGCTACACCCCACGCTTGACGGTTACGCCGGATGTGCGGTCTTGAGCCGCTTTCCTATCAGCGACGATGAGGCCTTCCCCCTGGTGGAAGGCGCGCATCTGTACCAGCAGGTTGTTCTCGACGTGAATGGTGCCAGGCTAGATCTGCTGAACGTGCATCTGCAGCCTCCGCGCCTGACGGCCCGCTGGCTGGGTGAGTCGCGGGTGTTCATCCCCGCTGGCTATGACACATCGTTCCAGGACGAGGAGTTGAAGCGCCTATTGACCATTGTGGATGCCGTGGAGGGGAGGGTGATCTTGGCGGGAGACCTCAATATGACCGACCAGTCTCCCGGCTACCGGGAGCTTAGGCGGAGGCTGCTTGACGCCTACCGAGAGGCCGGATGGGGGTTTGGGCACACTTTTCCCGACATGGAGGTCCGGTCGATGCCCACACCTTTTCCCCTGGTCCGCATCGACTATATCTTTCATTCCAGGGACATGAGGGCCAGCCGGTCGTACGTGGGAGACAGAGGCGGCCCGGATCATCGGTTTCTGGTGGCCGAACTGTCGTTCTGACCTGGGAGGGAGAACCTTCTCGTCCACTGCCCTGAGGCAAACCAGTGGCCATGAATCGGACCGCTACCCCGTGCTCCGCAATGGCTTATGCCCTCTATGCTCTGGCACTGCGACCTTCCCTGCGAACCACGGGCAGCCTCCCTCGGTGAAGCTGCGTACGTACCATGGCGCCGATCACCAGCGCAAGCAGGGCACCGAGGACAACGACGATCTCCAAGCTAAGCATTTCAGTCACCTCCTTTGAAAAGCGTGGTCACGCTCCGGCAAGCACGCGCTCCTGGCCGGTTACTGGACTTCCCTGACACCTTTCTGAGCCTCGATCTCCCTGGGGGAGACAGCCACACCCCTACGATCCCTCTGGGTCACCACCATGCCCCAGACCAGCAGTGCGAACAGCAGACCGACTATCCCGATGAGCTCTAGCGACAACATTTCCTTCATCGCCTTTCCTTCGTTCTCTGGCCTGATGGTTGCTGATGCGTCCATCAGACTGCTTGCCGTGTCCAGCTACCAAGCTCCCCCCGTCGTGGCCGGGGAGGTCTTCTTCAACTGGACTTCCTTCCTGCCCAGGCGGGTCCTGACCAGAACCCACACCAGGGCTGTGTACACCGCTCCCAGTACTCCGATGATCTCCAGTGCCAACATCTTTCGAACCCCCTTCCCTCTTTTCTCCACCTACAGTGTACATCCCGAAGAAGCTCCTTTGAAGAGCCAGAGTGCTCGTTCTCAACCCCCGAGAATGGCGTGCCCTGGTCGCCGGGTTGTGGGTGCATATGCCTGCCGGAGGGGGTGGGGACGCAGGTATTCAGGACGGTTCTCGATGGGCCAGGATGCGCACCGTCAGGCCCGACTCTCGGGGCAGCACCTGGCCGGCTACGCCGATTCAGCGCTCGCGGGCCGGAGCAGAACCACGGGGTGCGGGCGCGCCCGTGGGGTACCAAAGAGCCATTGTCAGCACGAAATGAGGCGGGTATAATCAGTGAGTGGAGCCGTAATGTCCCTCATCCTCACCGAGAACCTGAGCAAGAAGTTCGGCGAGTTCGTGGCCGTGAACGAGCTTTGCCTCACGGTGGAGGCAGGAGAGATAGTGGCCCTCTTGGGCCCCAACGGTGCCGGCAAGACCACCACGGTGCGCATGTTGGGGTCCATCCTCAAACCCACCTCGGGGCGGGCCACCATCGCTGGCTATGACGTGGTCGAGGATGCGCGTCAGGTACGCAGAGTGGTCGGCCTGCTTACGGAGTTCCCCGGTCTCTACCACCGTATGCGAGCCGATGACTACCTGCACTTCTTCGGGGAGTTGCAGCGCGTGCCGCAAGCTCGACGCGCGGAACGTATCGAGGAACTGATGCGCCGCTTCGGCATGTGGGAGGCGAGAGGCAGGCGCCTCGGAGAATACTCCAAGGGGATGAGGCAGAAGATCGCCTTGATCAGGGCCTTGATTCACGACCCGCAGGTGTTGTTCCTGGACGAGCCCACTTCGGCCATGGATCCTCAGAGCGCGAAGATGGTGCGGGACGCCGTGGCGGAGTTGCGATCCTCCCATCGCGCGGTGATCCTCTGTACCCACAATCTCCCTGAAGCAGAGATGCTCGCAGATCGCATCGCCATCATCAAAGAGGGGCGGATCATCGCCTTGGGAACCCCGCTGGACTTGAAGACTGCGCTCCTGGGCAGCCCACTCCTGGAAGTCCGGCTGGCCCAGCCTCTGGACGGCCTTCTGTCTGCCGTGGAGAGCCTGGTGGTCATCGAGGAGAAGGGCGATACGTGGTTCAGGTACCGCACCCAGACACCTGGGGAGACCAATCCCTTGCTCGTCCGGCGGCTGGCGGAAGAGGGCGCCGATATCATCACCCTCAGCGAAGTCCCTCGCAGCCTGGAAGAGGTATACCTGAGGATCGTGGAGCAGTGACCATGGTTTCCCAGGCCTTGATCATCACCCGCCGAGAAGTGAGGGACAGCCTCCGAGACTGGCGGATCATCACGCCCATCTTCTTGCTGACCCTCATCTTTCCGGCGCTGATGACGGTCACGTCGGAACTGGCAGCCAACGTAGCGGTGATCTGGGGTGTGGGACAGAACTCAGAGATCATCATGGGCCGCCTCGTTCCCTTCTCGCTGATGATCGTGGGCTTCTTCCCGATCTCCTTCTCCCTGGTGATAGCTTTGGAGAGTTTCGTGGGCGAGCGGGAGCGGCTTAGCATCGAGCCTCTGCTCTCCATGCCCATCTCCGACGGGGAGCTGTACATGGGCAAGCTCGTCTCGTCCATGATCCTGCCCTTGGCGGCCAGCTATCTGGGCATCTTCATCTACTACGCCGGTCTGGCGATCTACAGCGACTACGTGATTCGCCCGGCAGTGCTGAGCCTGATCGTGGTCCTGACCACTATGGAGGCGGTGGTCATGGTGGCGGGGGCGGTGGTGGTCTCCAGTCAGACCACCAGCGTGCGGGCTGCCAACCTGTTGGCCAGCTTCATCATCATCCCTATGGCGCTCTTCCTTCAGGCGGAGGCCGTTCTTCTATTCTGGGGCCACTACGAAGCCCTCTGGGCCCTGGCCCTGGCCCTGGTAATGGTGGATGTGATGCTGATCCGGACGGGCATGCGCATCTTCAATCGGGAGGATCTGCTGGCCAGGGAGTTCGACGAGATCAACCTGCCGGCCCTGTGGAGGACCTTCAGACACCTTCTAGCCTGTCTGCCGACGTCCGTGCACCTGCCCAGGGATGGAGCGGCCCCGCGCTTGACCTTGTGGCGCCTGTATCGCCGAGACGTGCCCCAGTTGATGCGTCTCCAGGTCGCTCCCATCCTGATTGCCGCAGGCGTGTTGCTGGGCGCCTTCGCTGCCGGATGGGTGGTGGCCCAGGCCTTTCCAGTGCCCGGCGAGTTGGTTGATCTGCGCGCGCTGGGGAACGTGGACTACACGAGGGGCCTGCCCGATGTGCCGCTTCTGCCCGGATTCGACG
>DATEXS010000291.1:0-3638 GCA_035256725.1 Anaerolineae bacterium | reverse complement strand
TGGCGAGCGCTCGTGGCCGCCTTGGTCAGTGTACTGGCTCTCTCAGCTCTCGTGGCCCTCCACGCCCTTGCCTCGCCAACCGTCCAGAACCCCGTCGCCGTGGAGGCAAACTTGGATAATCAGGTCAAGCTGCTAGGCTACTACCTGGACAAGCCCGACTACCGGCCGGGCGACACGATAAGCGTCACCCTCTACTGGTTGGCCCTGCAAGAGATGGACAAGGACTACAAGGTCTTCGTCCACCTCACCGACGAAGGCAAAACACGGCTGGTCGCCCAGAGCGACCGCTGGCCGGTCTACAACTTCTCGCCTACGACCCGCTGGCAGCCGGGCGAGATTGTATGGGACCGGCACGAAATAGAGATACCAGCTGACTCAGTTCCCGGCACCTACAACCTATCAACGGGCATGTATCTGCTGGAAACGATGCGCAATCTCGAGGTGCTGGGCCGGGATGGTGGAGTACAAGGGGTCAGTGTGACCCTGACCTCCGTGGAGATCGCTTCTCGATGACGGTGTCTGGCCTCGTGAATGCGCAGAACACCCCAGCCGGCAGTAGCCAACGCTGCACGGGCAACACCAGGTCGCGCGGCTGGCAGAGGCGGACCGGAGACTCGCTCTGGTTGATCCGCAGGTGAACCAGAAGGATTCGAGCTTGCCAGGCGAGGGCCTAGTCAGCGATCAACCCAACGGGTACCTCTACCCTGCACGGCGACTTCCGCCGCCTGGCGCTGGGCGGGCGGAGCTCTCAATCACGGTCCCTGGTTCCGAAACGCAGCCGTGGTGCGCTAGTTGGTGCATCCTCGAGGACCCATCATGAGGAAGGCCGCCAGATCCGACTTCGTCGTCATGCTGATCCTCGTCCTTATCGCCGCCTTCTTCCGCTTCTATCGCCTAACCGAGCTGCCCATAGGCCTGTGGCGCGACGAGGCAGCCAATGGTCTGGAAGCTCTGCGGGTCCTGGAGGGCGATCTGGCCGTCTTCTACGGTACCCAAGAGCCCCTTTTCATTTACTTCGTCGCCGTCTCTATCGCCCTGTTGGGCAGGAACCCACTGGCGATCCGGATGGTGGCGGCCGTGGCGGGCACGGCCACGATTCCGGTGACCTATCTGCTGGTCAAGGAACTGCTACGATCTACCCACCAACGGGCCCGCACCGTGGCCTTTCTGACCAGTCTCTGGCTTGCCACTTCCTACTGGCACCTCAACTTCAGCCGCCTGGGCTTCCGAGGAGTGCTCCTCCCTCTCTTTGCCGCCCTCACTTTCTACTTCTTGTGGCGCGGCTGGAATCAGCTTGACAGTCATCCCAGCCACAGATCGACGTACGTGTGGCTCGCCTTGGCCGGCTCCTGCTTCGGCGTCACCTTCTACACCTACACTCCTGGCCGGTTCCTTCCTCTCCTGCTGATCCCTTTCCTCATCCCGGCCGCGCGAAGAACCTGGATGACGATGCGCGCCGTGGCCCCGATGCGACATGCGCTCTCCCTGAACGTACCAGTGTTGGCGGCCCTTTCGGTCTTCGCACTCTCTCTTGTCCTGATCCTCAGTCCCTTGGCCCTTCACTTCCTGACTGAGCCAAAGAGCCTGTGGGTGAGGTTCGGGGTCTCAGTCTTCGGAGCGGACACTGGAGAACCGCTGCCGGTTCTGCTAGCCCGCAACCTGCTGCGCCAATTGGGCATGTTTGGCTTCCTGGCTGACCCCAACACCAGACACAACCCCGCGGGCCGGCCTGCTTTCGATCTAATCACCCTTGGCTTTTTTGTCATCGGCTTCCTGCTAAGCCTGCGTCGGTGGAGAAAGACGCCCTACCTGTTCTGCATCGTGTGGTTCCTGGTCATGCAAATGCCCGCCATCGTGACTTATCCCGAGCTACCCCACTCTCTGCGGGCTATCGGTGCCCTGCCCATAGCCTACATCTTCCCCGCCCTGGGCCTGGAGGCGAGCTGGGAATGGCTGCGAGCCAGGGCGGTTTCCCTCCAAGCACGATGGGGCATTGCGGTGGCCCTCGGCCTGTGTCTGACGCTCTCCGCCGGTCTCTCCTTTCGCGATTACTTCGCTCCGCAAGTGGAAGAGATCGAACTGGTCAAGGCCTTCGATCCTCGCTTTGTGGAGATAGCCTCCACGATGAACGAATTCGATGATCCCGACGCAGTGTGGCTCATCCCCGTCGGCCCTCACGACGAACAGAGAATGGCCTACTTCGTTGTTGATTTTCTCTATCAGGGACAGGCACCCCCCCACTACTTGCGCGTGGATCAGGACACCCTGGCTCGCGAACTCACTGAGGCCTGCCAGGGCGCCCAGCGAGCTCTCTTGCTCCAAAGAGCCGAGGATGGCCTGGCCCAGCCATGGCACGAGCCATACGCCGACACCAGGGGGCTGCTCGCCTTTCTTCTCGGCAAGCACGGAAAGAAAGTGGAGACATTGCAGTTCGACAGTTTCGACGTGCTCCTGTATGAACTACCGGACAACGTCGCCTTTTCGTTCCCTTCGGAGTTCCAGTCCTTGAATGTGGACTTCGCCCATGGCCTCAGATTCATCGGTGCCGCCTTTGGATTCGACCCTGCGGCCTCCACAGGTGCCTGGGTGGCCCTACAGTGCCAGGCAGAGGACGTCCCCAGCGCTGACTACGCCGTGCAGGTGACGGTGACAAGAGAGGATCGCCAGCCGGCAGCACGAACCGACAAGCTGCTCCTCAGCACGGAGTGCCAACCCACGAGCACATGGGAACCAGGGCAACAGGAAACGGAGTACTACGTCTTGGAGGGGTTGCCTCAACCGACGGGAGACGGATATAGTCTAGAGGTTTCTGTCTACCCTGCTGATGTGGGGGGTGACAGAAGAACCATTGTCGTGGGTACCATCTTGCCGTCCGGTGAGTTGCTGGTCCAGAAGTCTACCACCAGCTCAAGGGGAGCCCAGTGAATCTCACTGTCACATCTGGCGCCCGCTCTACGGGACCCAGATGCTCCGCCATCACCACTCGCTCGCCGCGGGAGGGGCGTGAGCATGCGATTCTCTAGACGGGAGCTTCTCCTGCTGGCCCTGATCACCCTCGTCGCAGCAATCCTGCGATTGTACAGGCTCGACGACATACCTCCCGGCCTCTGCGGAGACACCGCGTACAAGGGCATCGGTGCCAATCGCATCCTGGCAGGCGAGTATCCTATCTTCTTCGAGGAGAGCTGGGGCGGCATCGAGCCCATGTACATGTACATGCTGGCCGGCCTGTTCACGGTGCTCGGCTCCACGCCCCTGACCATCAAACTGCTCTCGGCCATCATAGGCACCGTCACCATTCCGCTGCTCTATCTCCTCGTGCGCGAGATGCTCAGTTCGCGAGCCGTCGCCTTGCTGGCCAGTGCCTTTCTGGCCATCTCCTTCTGGCACATCAACTATAGCCGTCTGGGTTGGGAGATCATCCTGGGCCCTCCCTTTGTCATTCTCACCCTCTATCTCCTGTGGCGGGCACTTGAGTCCAGCCGATGGCTCGACTTTGCGTGGGCAGGACTGGCCCTGGGCGCCAGCCTGTACACCTATCAGGCCCAGAGGTTCCTCCCCATCCTCATCCTTAGCTATCTTCTCTGCCGGGGCCTGGTAGAAAAGGGCTTCTGGCGAGAGTATGGAGCCAAGGTGGC
>DATEXS010000290.1:0-2371 GCA_035256725.1 Anaerolineae bacterium | reverse complement strand
GCAAAACACTCCGCGCAGCGCCGCCGAGCCAGGGCCTCCACGAAGTGCACGTAGTCGCAGCCCTTGTAGAACCTTCGATCCCCGTACCTGCGGTAGTACGCCAACTGGTGATCGAAGTCCAGGAGCAGCTCCTCATCATCTCGCGTCATCCGCGGAGGGGGATATCCCTCTGCGTAGACGTTGGTGAACACTGAACTGAGCGCCTCTCTCACCGGCAAAGACGCGAAGCTCTCTGAAGGAATCAAGATCAGCCTCCTCGCCTGGCGCTCCTCCTCAAACCGGATGATCAGGTCTATGTCGGGATCCACCTCTGAGATGGTTCTACGAATCAGGAAATCCTCTCTCTTGTCGGCCATTTCCACTCCTGAGACAATGATCTCCGCTAGCACTGGCGCGAGCTGGCGCAGCCAGGGATTGCTCCCCCGCACGAGCTGACAGCTCTGCGCCGCCTAGTCCTCTACCACATCCCAGTACTTCATCTCCTCCTCCATCCTATCCTTCATCCCCTCGGCCACGCTCTGGGGGACCTTCACGTAAAGGGCCGTTGCTTCCACAGCTACCGACCCATCGCTCAGGCGCACTTCGCCACGGCCCTCAACTGCCCGGCTCCGAATTCGGGTGAGTTCCCCGACGAGGGTGAGTTCCTCTCCGATGGGCACGGGCTTGCGATAGCGCAAATCTGCCTTCGCCGTCATCATCCATGGGCAGGAGGGATCCAGTTCCATGGCCGCGCGCCCGATGACCTCGTCCAACAAAGCGAAGGTGATGCCCCCATGCAGGATGCCAGGATAGCCCTGATGCTCCTCCCGTGCGGTGAAAGTAGCCGATACTCGCTTCCCATCCCCCTCGAAGATGATCTTCAGTCCTATGGGATTCTGCCGGCCGCACACGAAGCACATGCGCGAACTGGGCTGGCGTTGCCTCATACAGCTACCCCACTCCATACTCTGTCGGATCCCTCTCGCGGGACCCATGCCGATTCAACGATACCTGCCGAGCACGAGACACGCATCTTGACCACCGAGCCCAAAGGAGTTGGAGAGTACGACGTTCACCCGCGCTTCACGGGCCACGTTCGGAACATAGTCCAAATCGCATTCGGGGTCGGGCGTCTCATAGTTGATGGTGGGGTGAATGATCCCATGTTCGATAGTCAGGGCACAGACGATGGTCTCCACCGCACCAGCCCCGCCAAAAAGATGGCCGATCATCGACTTGGTCGAACTCACCGGCACTCGATAGGCGTGCTCGCCGAAGACCTTCTTGATAGCCAGTGTCTCCATGGCATCGTTGAGGACTGTGCCTGTCCCATGGGCGTTGATGTAGTCCACGTCCTCTGGTCCAATCCCGGCATCTTGCAGTGCCCAGCGGATGGCTCTCGCAGCACCTTCTGCCTCAGGGTCCGGGGCCGCCAGGTTGTACGCGTCCGTGGTAGCGGAGTACCCCAACACCTCTGCATAGATGTGAGCGCCTCTGCCCAGGGCATGGTCCAGGTTCTCTAACACCAGCATCCCGCACCCCTCGGAGCAGACAAAACCGTCTCGGTCCTTGTCGAAAGGTCGAGATGCCCCCTGTGGATCATCGTTGCGAGTGGACAGTCCGCGCATGGCAGAGAACCCAGCTAGTCCAAGCTCGCTGGAGGAACTCTCCGTGCCCCCGGCGATCATCACCTGAGCTGCCCCCCGGCGTATGACCTCAGCCGCCTCTCCCACCGCCTGCGATCCCGCGGCGCAGGCGGTGGTCACCGTGTTGTTGTATCCCTTCAGCCCATAGATGTGAGAGACATGGAATGCCGCCATGTTCGGCACAGTGGTGACCAGATAGAACGGAGAAACGGGCTTGCCATCAAGCAGATTGTGGACTGCCTGCTCCGTGGCATCCAGCCCCCCGATGGCCGTCCCCATCAGCACGCCGACTTGCTCGGGATCAGTCTGCTCAAGGTCGAGTTGACCATCCGCCAGCGCCTCCCCTGCCGCCGCCACCGCCAACTGGCAGAAGCGCTCCATCCGCCGCGCTTCCTTGAACCCCATATGCTCCCTGGGGTCAAAGCCCTTCACTTCCCCTCCGATTCTGGTGGGATAGTGGCTGGCGTCTATCTTGCTTAACAGGGCGATGCCTGACCGGCCCTCTATCAGTCCCTGCCAGGTGTCCCTCACATTCAGGCCTAGGGGGGTGATGGCTCCCATTCCCGTGATGACCGCCCTATGGCGGATCCTTAGCTGCGGCAAGGCGCCTCCCAGCCTCTCTTGGTCGAAAGCGGCCCCCTCCTCGGCCAGGGTGTCCTCCATCTCCTCGAGCTGCCTGCGCAGAGCAGCCCTTACCTCAGGAGAAAGCTGTCGCAGTTGCTGCCTGAAGTCGGTCATTGCCTTAC
>DATEXS010000289.1:0-9860 GCA_035256725.1 Anaerolineae bacterium | reverse complement strand
GTAGTAGAGGCCCTGCTTGGCCACCTCTGCCTGAATCTTGCCGGTGACCACCCCAGGTTGCACCACGGCCACCATGTTGACGGTGTCGATCTCCAGGATGTCAGTCATCCTGGTCAGGCTGAGGACGATACCCCCCTGAATGGGTATCGTTCCGCCCGCCAGGTTGGTGCCAGCGCCTCGGGGCACGATAGGGATGCGCTCACGGTGGGCCAGCCGTACCGTCGCTGCCACTTCCTCTGTGGTCCTGGGCAGGACCACGATCTCCGGCAGGTGTTGCAGGACGGTGCCGTCGTAGGAATAGCAAAGCAGTTCCTCTGGTGAGGTGAGGACATTCTCGTCGCCGGCGATGGCCTTGAGTTCTTCTACCAGAGCAAATTCGATCATCCCTTGCCCCTTCGATCGTTGTGAGTGCGCCGATTATAACCTGGCGACACCGTCCTGACAAAGCCTCAGGCGCCGGAGAAGCTTCCAGCTTGTCCGACGGACCGCAGGCCTTGGCCTCATTGCTTGACAGGGCATATGGTGGAGCTTATACTAGCGGCCGAACTGATTGTAGCCCTTTGGGGGAAAGGGATAGATGCGCGCGAGACTGCTAGTCGTTCTGCCATGTCTCATCTTGGTCGCTGTCCTCTGGGCGTCCCTGGCCACTGCTGCGGAGGACCCGGTGGTCCGCTTCTTCGTCTTCGAGGCACAGGATTGCGTCGTTTGTCAGGCTGTGGAGAAGCAGGTACTTATGCCCCTGCTCGAGGAATACGGCGCTCAGGTAGAGATCAAACGTTTTGACATTGGCGCCATGGAAAACTACGAGGTCATGGTCAGGCTGGAGCGGCAGCACGGCGTCTCGGGGCTGGCCATCCCTCAGATCTTTATCGGGGACACAGTGCTGGTGGGAGAGGAGGAGATTCGGGAGCGACTAGTTGATCTGGTTGACCAGTATCTGGAGGCTGGAGGACGTGACTATCCGACCGATGACGAACCGGTGGTGGCTACAGCCGTGCCCTCCGGTACCGCTGCGGCCCCCTTTTGTGAAGACCCGGCTGCCGCCAGTGAGGCAGACGTCTGCGAGGTAGTGGGCGGCGAGCTAGCCGCCCCGGTATACGTCGCCTACTTCCACAGTCCGGGTTGTGACGAGTGCGATCGGGTTTCGTACGACCTGTCATATCTGGAGCAGCGGTACCCCAACCTCGAGGTCAGGAAGTTCGACATCAACACCTGCGCTCCTCTGAACGAGGCCATGTCTGAGCGCAGCGGTGTCCCACCTGAAGAGCGCCTGCTCACCCCAGCGGTGTTCATAGGCGACGAGTACCTTGTGGGCGACGAGTTAACTGTCGAGCGGCTGGAAGAGGTGATCAACGCGCATGGTCAGGCGGGGTGCATTCCTCCTTGGGAGGGTCTGGAGGAGGAATCACCAGCAGCCATCAACCGCATCATCCAGCGGTTCAAGTCCTTCTCCTTCGTGGCTGTGCTCGGTGCTGGTTTGCTGGACGGGCTCAACCCTTGCGCCTTCACCACCATCATCTTCTTCGTGTCGTACCTGGCGGCGATGGAGCGAAAGGGCAGGGAGATACTGCTGGTGGGTGCTGCCTTCACCGGAGCGGTGTTCCTGGCCTACCTGCTGGTGGGAGCTGGGGTCCTGGGCTTCGTTCATTCACTGGGGGTTGTGCAGACGCTGTCCCGGGTGGTCTACCTGGGCACGGGCGTGTTCTGCCTGGTGTTGGCGGTGGCAGCGCTCTATGATCTCTACAAGATCAGGAAGGGCAGGCACGAGGAGATGGCTCTCAGACTGCCAGACTTCCTGCGGAGGAGAGTGCACCGGGCCATAAGAGAAGGGGCCAGCGTTAGGAACTACGTCTGGGCGGCGTGTGTAACCGGATTCGTCGTTTCGCTGTTGGAGTTTGCCTGCACTGGCCAGGTCTATCTCCCCACCATCATCTTCGTCACCGGGGTACCGGAGCTGCGGGCCAACGCCTTTCTGTATCTGGTCCTGTACAACTTGATGTTCATCGTGCCTCTGGTGGTCATCTTTCTCCTGGTGTACTACGGCACGACCTCTCTGCAGTTGGCGGGCTTCATGCGCCGTCGCGCGGCGCTGGTGAAGGCGGTGACTGTGGTCTTCTTCGCCAGCCTGGGGAGCTGGCTCCTTTTCACCATGCTGTAGGGCTGTGACCTGGGCCTAGCGAGCAGTGGCTCCCAGGTCTTCCATGGCCAGCAGGGCGGCGCCCAGGGCACCTACGATCTGAGGTTCGGACGGCACGATCAAGGCGGCGCCGATCTCTTCCTCAATGGCCTTGACCACCCCTTTGTTCTTGGCCACGCCGCCAGCCACGGCCACGGGCGGCACCAGACCCAACCGGTTCACCATGCTCATGGTGCGCTTGGCGATGGCCGAGTGCGGCCCGGCCACGATGTCCTCCCTGTTTACCCCCTCCGCCACCAGGGTCGGGCGAAGCAGATGTGAGCGGGGTCCAGAGGAGCTACGCGACAGCCCTGACATTCCTGCCGCCGAGTCACGGCGGCCGCGGTCGCCATCTCAGATGCAGTGCGCCTGCACATGCAGGGCGAGGATCGCCGTGGCAGGAGCCTAGGCTGAGAAGGTGGCTTGCCGTGGCCTTGACATCGGCGGCGGATTCAGGTATGCTATGCGCTGCCTGTGCAAGTACGACATGATGGGCCAAGGGAGGTGGCAATGCAATTGAAGGCCGACAGTTCGAAGTGCACCGGGTGCAGGCTATGCCAGCTGGCGTGTTCTCTATTTCACTTCCAGGAGAACAACCCCAAGAAGTCTTGTCTGGCTATCGTTCCCAGATTCCCCGACCCCGGGGTCTTCGAGGTGCACACGTGCACCCAGTGCGGGAAATGCGCAGAGGTGTGCCCGGTGGAGTGCATAGTCCAGAACGAGAAGGGCGCCTACTACATCAATGCTGACGACTGCATCGGCTGTCTGGAGTGCGTAGAGACGTGTCCAGAGGGAGTGGTGTTCACCCATCCAGACGAGGAAGCCCCATTTGAGTGTAACCTGTGCGAGACGTGTGTGGATTTCTGCGCCTACGGGGCGCTGTACGTTGAATAGCGGTAGGATTCCGACGCCAGGGCGTGCGCGGCCCGACACGAGTGGTGTGCGGCGAGAAGATACCGAGCGCGGAAGGAAGGCAAATCTCACCTTTCGAACAGGACCACAAGCGCATTTCGGCTTCCAAGGAGGATGATGGTATGTTGAACGGATATGGCGGACAGGTGCTCAGAGTGAACTTGACCCGAGGCACCGTGGACAAATCTGAACTCGATCCAAACCTGGCCAGGGATTATCTGGGCGGAAGGGGCTTCGCGGCCAAGATTCTGTACTCGGAGTTGCAGAAGGGGATCGACCCCTTGGGCGAGGCCAACAAGGTCATCGCGGCTGCCGGTCCCTTGTCGGGCTTGCTCATCCCCGGGGCGGGAAAGACGACCTTTGCCGCCAAATCTCCAGCCACGGGCGGCTACGGCGACAGCAATCTGGGCGGCCTCTTCAGCGCGGAAATGAAATATGCTGGCTATGACCTGATCATCGTGGAGGGTGTCTCGCCCAAGCCCGTGTACCTCTTCATCGAGGATGACATCGTGGAGCTGCGCGATGCCGGGGAGTATTGGGGGCAGGGCGCGATTACGGCGGAGACGGCGCTGAAGAGGGACCTGGGGGACGATTTCCAGATCGCCGTAATTGGGCCTGGTGGAGAGAACCTGGTGAAGTTCGCCTGCATCTGCCATGATTTCGGCCGGCAGGCGGGCCGCACCGGTGTGGGCGCCGTGATGGGGTCGAAGAGGCTCAAAGCTATCGCGATCAGGGGCACGCATAGCATTCCCGTGGCCGACGTCGGGGAGTTCCGCCGGGTGGGTCGGGAGATGCTGGAGTACTGCAAGAACAGCGACGCGTGGGACGTGTGGGTCAGGTTGGGTACGGCGGGCGTGAACGTGCCCTCAAACGAATGGGGCTCCTTCCCTACCCACAACTTCCAGACGGGCCACTTCGAAAACATGGAGAAGATGACCGGCGAGTACATGCGCGAGAAGATCGTGGTCACCGACAAGGCCTGCTTTGGCTGTCCGTGCGCCTGCGGGAAGTACTCCTACACCAAGAAATGGGATGTACGCGTAGAAGGACCGGAGTACGAAACCGCTGCCTTCTTGGGCGCCGACGTGGGCCTTTCTGACATCGAGGACGTGGCCTACGCCAACTACCTGTGCGACGAACTGGGTATAGACACCATCTCGGCGGGGAATGTGATCGCCTTCGCCACGGAGTGCTTCGAACGGGGGATCATCGGGCCCAAGGACACAGGGGGGTTGGAGCTAGGCTTCGGCGATCCAGAGGCGGTGTTCGAGCTGATCCAGAAGATCGCCAGGCGCGAGGGCATCGGCGACACGCTGGCGGAGGGGGCACGACATGCCGCTGAGGTCTTCGGAGGCGACTCCCAGCACTATGCGATGCAGATCAAGGGGTTGGAGATCAGTGGCTACGAGTCGCGGGATGCCCCCGCGATGATGCTTGCCTATATGACGGCTGATGTAGGCGCCCATCACAACCGGGCCTGGGCCATCACCTACGATATAGAGGTGGGGCGGGACGCGGTGACGGAGGACAAGGCGGCCAGAGTCATCGAGTTGCAGCACATTCGGCCGCTGATGGACGCTCTCGGAACTTGTCGGTTGCAGTGGGTCGAGCTGGGCTTGCCTCTCGATTACTACGTCTCGGCCATGAAATCCATCACCGGGCTTGATCGTTCCTGGGAGGACCTGACGCATATTGCCGAGAGGGTGTGGAATCTGACCAGGGCCTTCTGGGTGCGGGAGATTGATGGTTTCGGGAGGGAATGGGACTACCCGCCGCCAAGGTGGTACTCGGACCCTGTGCCCAGCGGGCCTTCCAAGGGGAAGGTGGTCTCCAAGGAGAACGTCGAGAAGCTCCTGGACATGTACTACAAGCAGCGGGGCTGGGACCAGAATGGCATCCCCACCCGTGAGAAGCTGGACGAACTGGGCCTGGGCTTCGTGAAGATCTGATGGTGCTACAGGGTGCCGAAGGCTAGGGTGACAGAAAGGGTAGAACTCAGGCTGGTCGGTCTCCTCAAGAAGTATGGCCCAGAGCAGGCGTCGATCCAGATAGAGCCTGGCCAGACGGTGAGCGACGCCATTCTGAGCTTGGGTGTGAATCCAGACTTGGTGGCCATCGTGATGGTGAACGGTCGCCAGAGGTCCAAAGCTGATCTCTTGGAGCCGGGTGACAAGGTTAAGCTGCTGCCGATGGTGGGTGGGGGATGAACATGGGCCCGCAGTTCAGTGGACAAGGGGGTGTTGAAGGTGAGCGATAGGAGGCTGGCAAGTCTGACTACTGATATCCCGGGCCCCAAGGCCCAGGCTTACATTGCCAGGGACAGAGAAGTGGTGTCTCCGTCTCTCAGCCGGTCATATCCCTTTGTGATGGAGCGGGGACTAGGCTCGCTGGTTTGGGACGTGGACGGCAATCGGTACATAGACTTCAGCGCGGGAATCGCCGTCGCGGCCACGGGGCATGCCCATCCCAAGGTGGTGCAGGCCATCCAGGACCAGGCGGCCAGATTCCTGCACATGTCGGGTGCGGTGTTCTACTACGCAGCCCAGATCGACCTGGCCGAGAAACTGAGTTCCCTAGTGCCAGGCGACGAGCCCAAGCAGGTGCTGTTCACCAACTCGGGGGCTGAGGCGGTGGAATCAGCGCTAAAGCTGGTCCGGTACCACAGCAAAAGGCCTCGCCTCCTGGCCTTCCTGGGGGCCTTTCACGGACGTACGATGGGGGCGCTGTCGCTCACGGCCAGCAAAGTGGTTCAGCGCCGGGGGTTTGCCCCGTTGGTGCCGGGTGTGACCCACGTCCCCTACGGCTACTGCTATCGATGTGCCTACAACCTGGAATATCCGGGCTGCGACTTACACTGCGTGGACTACATAGAAGAGACGCTCTTCAAGCACCTCGTCCCCGGGGATGAGGTGGGCGCTATATTCGTGGAACCGATTCAGGGAGAGGGAGGGTACGTGGTTCCCCCGCCGGGGTACCATGAGCGGCTGAAGGACCTGGCCGACAGGTGGGGCATCCTGTTGGTGGCTGACGAGATACAGATGGGCGTGGGCCGCACCGGCAAGTGGTTTTCCATTGAGCACTGGGGGGTTGCACCCGACATCACGGTGGTGGCCAAGGGAATAGCCTCCGGGATGCCACTGGGGGCCATGGTGGCCAGGAAGGATCTGATGGACTGGCCCTCCGGTGCCCACGCTACCACCTTTGGAGGCAACCCCGTCTCCTGCGCGGCGGCCGCGGCCACGATCCAGGTCATCGAGGAAGAAGGGCTTCTGCAAAACGCAGAGAGGATGGGGTTGCGAGTGCAAAGGTCTCTGAAGGAGATGCAATCCAGGCACCCTTCCATCGGCGACGTGCGAGGCAAAGGTTTGGCAGTCGGCGCGGAACTGGTCAGAGATCCGGAGACAAAGGAGCCGGCGTCTGAACTGCGTGACCAGGTGGTGAAGAAGGCCTTCGCCAAGGGACTTCTGCTGCTGGGCTGTGGCTCCAGCACGTTACGATTCATGCCTGCTCTGACTATCGATGCGGACACAGTGGACGAGGGAATGGCAATCTTCGAGGAAGTGCTCTCGGCGGCGGAGCGGGCCAAGTAGGGGTCTGGCTTCTTATTGCTTTCGGGTGACGATGATGACGTTGTTGGCGCCTCGCGACTGCTCAGCAAAGCTTCCCTGCCGCCATTTCATGCCTCGGCGCCTGTCTAGCCAGCAGTAGGCGGGGAGGGCCATCCGCGACTCCAGCATGACCCCCAGGCTCCAGAACCTGGCAGCCAAAAGTGCAGTAGCATTGCGGTACCAAACGTTTCGCGGCGACGACGTGATGCAGTATTTCTCGATGGGCAGCCCATATTGGGGAAGGAGCAACTCCAAGGCCGCCGGATCATATCGTCGAACGTGTCCTGCGAGCACATCGTGCCTGGTCCAGAAGGCCATATGCAGAGGTACCGAGAAGAGAAAGCGCTCCCCGGCTTTGAGTACTCGCCCTATTTCCTGTAGTAGGGCTGTGTCGTCTGGGACGTGCTCGACGATCTCAAGAGCGCAGATGAGGTCGAACGCCTCATCGGCAAAGGGAAGGGCCTCACCCGAAGCGGCTGCACAGTGTCCATTCCGGCCCCTCAGGGCCTGCATGGCGCTGGCGCTCAGGTCCACGAAGTAAGAGCCGGAGATGGGGACGCGCGGCCGGTTTCCTGCGCCGATCTCGAGGATGCGGCTCTTGCCCGCAACATACCCGCTGATAGTTTTCCACAGCGCCCAAGCCGAGGGCTCCACCACTCTGGTCTTGGACCAGAGCGCGTCGTAGTACTGTTCCTGGGCCGTGGCTATCCCTGTGCCGCTCATCGAAGTTCCGCCGGAGTATACCATGCCTTTGGCGGTGCCGCAAAAACCGGTATGAAGAGGATCAGGCTTCAGTAGTGATTTTGCACACCTTGCTGGCTCGTCCTGATAGTGGCCCTTTTCTTGGTTTCGGAGCATGGGAGTTTGGCTTTCGCAGCCTCGCAAGACCCTACGGACTGACCTTTCTCAGCCGGGTCATCCTTCGCCACCCTTGGAGAACGGTCACGGGAATGCTGAGCTACCGGAGGCTGTCCAGGGGGGCAACTCAGGAAGATGGGGTCATGCGGCTGTTCATCGAGCCGGAGGAGCGTTTCGTGGCGCGGCTTGCTCTGGAGAAGAGCAAGGTGGTGGTGGCTGTCGGGTTCTGCCAGAAGCCTCTTGTGCCGCCCTGCCCGGCCGGGCGCCCAAACCACGACTGTCGCTATTTCGACGGGCTGGATCTCCAAAGCGAGGTACGGGGTGCCGACCCTGCCTGCGCTGGCTGCGAGGTGAGGAGGATAGGCACTCTGGCGCTTCATGCTGGGGCCAGCATGCACATTATGACCTCGGCGATGGACATCGCTCGTGATGTGATGTTACCGAGCATTGAAAAGCGACGTTTCTCCAGCGTGATCATGGGTCTCTGTCCCTATTCCGTGCAGGCCATAGCGCCACCCCTGATCATCTGTGGGCTTCAGGGCTACCTCCTGGGCTACGAATCCGGCAACTGCGCCAATTGGGCGCAGTGGCTCCGCGCAGACAAAGGCATGAAGGATGAGTTGACCATGTTGGGTTCAGCGGCTGAGGACAAACTAGCCTCATTGCTGAAGGGAATCGCCGAGGTGAGGGCAACTGAAGGCCAGGAGTATGTCAGGTACACGCGAGAGGGTAACATCTATGTGCCGGTCCCGTCCAACGAAGCATCGTTGCAGCATCCTGCGGATAGCCTATAATTGCGCTGAGAGTCACCAGGGAGCAGGGGATGGAATTATCCTACGCGGCAAGGTCGGTAAACGGGGTGCCTATCCGGCTGTTGGCGGAGAGGTGGTCGTACACCAACGCCTGCTGCGATGATGTATTGAGCACGGTCGAGTCTCCGGATCTTGTTCTTCGGGGGGCGAGTGATACCTGTGTCGCCGCTCGCATGATGTCGGGCGGACGATACCTGGTGGTTCTCTACCGGGAGGTAAGCGGCCGTGAAGGGTTCGTGATCTCCGCGCGCGTCGTGTCGGGCATCAACGAACGAGCAGTGGTGTGGAGGGCGCGCGGTTTTCGAATCTGGTACTGATTCTTCGGCGAAGATGAGGCCTTGACACGCGCGGAGGCCGGAGCGGCTTACCGGGAGCGCGGGCTCACCAAGGAGGAAAGGCATAGCCAGGAACACAGGATATGGAGTTCCGCGAGCAAATCACCATCGGTTTTGTCTTCTTCATCTTTGCCTACTTAGTAAGTCTGGGTTTCTGGCAGGTGTTAGGCGCCTATCGGGGCATCCGTGCCTTCTCCCTGCTGCCCAGGGAGGCCAAGGGCAGGTGGGGCTATGTGCTGGGGTCCGCGATCATGACGGCTGCCTGTGTCTGGTTCTTCGGGACCAGACCCGAGGACGTCTTCTCGCCCGGCCCCGCCAGCAGTGAGTTCCTCTTCTTCCTCTCGCTGGCGCTCTCTTGCGCCCTGCTGACCTGCCTCGCCGTATCCTCGGTAGAAGATCGGCTATCCTCCGGCGCTGCTAGGGTGGGGCAGAGAGACCATCCCTGAACGGAGAGACTGAGGCCCCAATGGTGGCACAGGGCCCTATGACGGCTATGAGGGAGAGGCGCCAGTAGGGTTGGCGAACTGTGCCGGGCATCGGTCCCGGAGAATCGGTCGAGCGTGCCTCGGGGACCACTCTGAAGGCGAGTTGATGTCGTGCAGGTTGTTAGGCAATAGAATGGCTCTGGACAACGCTCTCTTCAACTTGATCAATGGTTTCGCGGGCCGCCTGCCCTTGCTGGATGGGATGATGCGGTTGCTGGTCAACGACTATCTGATTCCCACGACCCTGTGTCTGCTGGCGGCGGCGTTGTGGTTCTGTGGGCAGGACAGGCAGACCAGGGAGGGCAGCCAACATGCGGTAGTTTCGATGGTCGTGGCCGTGCTCCTGGCCAACGTCCTGGTGAAGCTCTGCAACCATGTCTACTTCAGACCTCGGCCATTCTCCGTGCAGGAGGTGAATCTCCTCTTCTACAGGCCATCGGATTCATCTCTGCCCAGCAATGCGGCGGCCGTGGGCTTCGCCTTTGCCGGTGTGGGCTGGCAGCTTAACCGCCGACTGGGAGTGCTGATGGGGAGCATGGCGGGGTTGTGGGGGTTTGCGCGAGTCTATTGCGGCGTTCACTATCCCCTGGATGTCCTGGTGGGAGGGTTGCTCGGCCTGCTTTCCGCGTATGTGGTGGGCAGGGCCCAGCGGCTGCTGAGGCCGCTGACGGCCG
>DATEXS010000288.1:0-10227 GCA_035256725.1 Anaerolineae bacterium | reverse complement strand
CCGGGGACTGGCTAGACAGCCCCGAGCCTGGGACTCAACATTGATGCTCGCAGTCGCTTGGATCCTTGAGACCGAGACGGCACTTGAGCCAAGAGTCATCTTTGGTTCTGTTGGACGCTTGCGCCTCTCCGGTTGGCCCTGGGAGGCCGTTTTTTTGTCGGTGTGCGGTCCTGCGAGCATAGGGTTTTCATGATTATAGTCGAAGACCTCCACCACACCTACAGTCGCGACCGGGCACAACCGGTGCCGGCCCTCAAAGGTATCAACCTCCGCGTAGCTGACGGCGAGTACGTGGTCATTATCGGCAGGAACGGTTCCGGCAAGTCCACCCTGGCCAAACACCTCAACTCCTTGCTACTGCCCACCCAAGGCGACGTGTGGGTCAACCAGATGAACACCAAGGATCCCCAGCACCTGAGGGCCATCCGCCAGACTGTGGGCATGGTCTTCCAGGTCCCGGACAACCAACTCGTCGCCACGGTAGTCGAGGAAGACGTAGCCTTCGGCCCAGAGAACATGGGTCTGGCCCGCCAGGAGCTGAGAGAACGGGTGGACGAAGCCCTGGCGGCGGTGGACATGACAGACTATCGAAAGCGGCCACCTCACATGCTGTCCGCAGGCCAGAAGCAACGCGTGGCCATTGCCGGAGTGATGGCCATGCGGCCCAGCTGCCTTGTCCTCGACGAGGCCACGGCCATGCTTGATCCGCGCGGCCGTCGCGAGATACTGGACACGGTGAGACGGTTCCATCTCCAAGGCGTGACCGTTATTGCCATCACCCACCTGATGAACGAAGCCGCCGAGGGCAGCCGGGTCATCGTACTGGACAGGGGGGCCATCGCCATGGACGGCACACCGAGGGAAGTGTTTGGCCAGACGGACAGACTTCGGCAGTTGGGCCTGGACGTCCCTCCGGTGACCCAGTTAGCGGAGCAGTTGCATCGCAGACAGCCGAGCTTCCCCGCGACCTTGATCTCCGTCGAGGAGTGTGTCGAGCAACTCTGCCGTTTCCCTCAGTCGGAAGGGACAGCTGCATGAGCAGTGTGATCCAGGTAGAGGACCTTCACCACACTTATCTGCCCGGGACGCCTTTCGAGGCAGTCTCGCTCCGTGGCGTGAACATGCGGGTCGATGAGGGGGAGATCGTCGCCATCATCGGGCCCACCGGCTCCGGAAAGTCCACCATGATCCAGCATCTCAACGCTCTCATCCGACCACAAAAGGGCAGGGTGATCGTCCTGGGGCGGGACGTCAGCGAAGAGAGCCTGGATCTCAAGTGGCTTCGAAGCCGGGTGGGAATGGTCTTCCAGAGCCCGGAGCAGCAACTGTTCGAGCAGTATGTCGGAGATGACATCGCCTTCGGGCCCCGCAACCTCGGCCTGGATCGAAGCCAGGTTCGCCAGCGAGTGCGACAGGCCATGGAAACGGTAGGACTCGACTTTGAGGGGTTCAAGGACCGCCTCACCTTCTCGCTCAGCGGCGGAGAGATGCGCAAAGTAGCCATCGCTGGCGTCTTGGCCCTTCAGCCGCAGATCCTGGTCTTCGACGAGCCCACCTCCGGCCTCGACCCTGAAACGGCCAGAGAGTTCCTGGCCAGGATCAGAGAATGGCATAGCCGTCAGCGCCTGAGCATCATCCTGGTCTCCCACGACATGGAGGCCGTGGCCCTGTTGGCAGACAGGATATACGTCATCGCTGAGGGGCGAAGCGTTCGGGAGGGCACCCCTCGGGAGATCTTTTCCCAGTGTGACCTGCTGCGCGGATGCGGCCTGGACATCCCCCAAATCGCCCAGGTTATGTATGGTCTTCGCAACCGCGGGTGGACGGTCAGACTCGACGTGCTTTCGGTGTTTGAGGCGGAAGAGGAGCTAGGTCGCCGTATCGACTTCGCCAGGCCCCTAGCGGAGCAATCTTGTGAGCCAGTACAGCCCGTTCGGTAGCATTACTATCGGCCAATATCTTCCCTATGGCTCCCTGGTGCACCAGTTGGATCCGAGGGCCAAGATAGCGATCTTCACCATGCTGGTGGCCATGGTGGCCTTCGCTGACTCATACGCGGCCAGCGCGCTGTTGCTCGCCGCTTTGCTTGTGGCTGTGCATCTCTCTCGCACGCCACTGCGCTTCACCCTTCAGGGCTTGCGCCCGGCCCTCCCCTGGATCGCCATCTTCGCCACCCTGCAACTGCTCTTCTACCGCGGTCAGTATGGCTCGGGCACCTGTCAGGACCTCTGGCGCCTGGGATCTTTCGCCATCACCACTTGCGGCCTCAGACAGGTAGGCCTGATGGCCCTTAGACTGCTTGGGTTCATGCTTCTCACCAGCCTGCTCACGCTCACCACGAGCACAACTGAGCTCACCCACGGCCTGGAGAGCCTGCTCAGTCCCCTCAAGAAGCTAAGATTCCCCGCCCATGAGCTGGCGCTCGTCTTCGCCATCGCCTTGCGCTTTGCCCCCACGCTGGGCGGGGAACTGGAGCGGATCATGAAAGCCCAGGCGTCGCGGGGCGCTGACTTCGGCGAGCAGGGTAGGATGCGCTTTGTGCAGCGGACGAAGAATCTTCTACCCTTGCTGGTGCCGCTCTTCCTCAGCGCCCTGCGCCGCGCCGAGGATTTGACTCTGGCCATGGAGGCTCGGGGCTACACTGGAGGCAAGGGGCGGACGAGCTTCATCGAGTTTAAGGCGCTGCCCAGGGATTTTCTGGTCTTAGCCTTGGTTACCCTCTTCTGCCTAGCCATCGTGCTGTCCGATTTGCGGGCCATTGATGGATTCATCGTTGACGCTGTCGCTAACGGCGCGAAGGGCATTCTTAGCCTCGTTGCGCACTGAAGACTAAGGCGTTTTCAAGAAAGGAGACTATTATGCAAAGCGGAGAGACGCGTACCGTCGTACGGAAGATTGTCGTGGCTGGGGTGTTGGGGGCCATCATCACCCTCCTGGGCTATCTTGGCCCGGCCGGTCCCGGCTTCATCCCGGTGCCCACCCCGGCCCAACATGCCACCACCTTGCACGTGCCCGTCATCATCGGGGCCGTGCTGGAGGGCCCCATAGTCGGCCTCGTCCTAGGGCTGATCTTCGGCATTTTCAGCTGGTTCCAGGCTGGCGTTCTCGGCGTGGTCATGTTTCAGGACCCGCTGGTGGCCATCCTTCCCAGACTGTTCATCGGGATCACCGCTTGGGCCGCCTACGCTGGCTTTCGCAGGACGGGCAAGTACGCAGCCATGATACTCGCGGGATGTCTGGCGGTTATCTGCGGAGCCTTTGTGTATTGGGTTATCCCCGTCAACCTGCTTCTGGCAGCGGTGCTCGCCGTCGTGCTGCTAGCGCTAATCGCAGGGTTCGTTCTTCTGGCCCTCAGAGAGAACAGAGAAGTCCAGGCCCTGATCCTGTCTGGAGCGGTGGGAACGCTGACCAATACTATTCTGGTGCTCACCATGCTAGTGCTGCGCGGGTATCTACCACCTGAAGCCGCCCTTGTAGCAGGCCTGACCAATGGCATTCCTGAGGTCATCGTCGCCTGCATCATTGTGGTGGCGGTGGTAGGGGCGTGGAAGGGCATCGAAGGCCGGAGGAAAGGGTCCACCGTCTGAGGGTGCCGGGTGCGGAGCTAGTGGCCCAGCACCAGCTTGAGGAGGACGAAAGCCGGCAAAGGAAGCGCCGCAATTCCAGCCCAGACGAGCCATACGCCGAGTCGACCGACTCGGCTCATGCTCCCCCTGCGAAAGGTCCCCCAGAGGGGGGTGAACAAGCAGAGCAGGCTGGCGATGATATAGGCAGCGATCTTGAGGTAGTAGTCGGGGGTGATAGCGCCAACACGGTGGGGGAGTTCTATGCCCTCGATGCTCAGCCGAAGCCCCAGCAGGGCCAGCAGCAGGGCCAGGCTCAACTGATAAGCCGACGCCGCCTTCAGTCCCAGGACTGGCGAAGGGCCGGCGAACGAGCGTCTCCATTGCAGGGTGGATACCACCTGCCGCCAGGCCATCATGCTCAATATGTAGAAGGCGGCAGCCAGGCTCCCTTCTCGTCCGCAGATGGTTAGCCAGTTGTCTACCATCCACCAGGATCCATAATGGGCGATCATCTTGGGACCGTCAAACAAAACGATGGCGATCGCCGCTACGATGGACAAACCCAGCCACAGTCTTCTACCGTAGGCCTTTCCGGCCTCAGCAGACCTACCCTGCAGGCCCATCGCCCGGTACACGCCTGCAATGGCCTTCGGCTGCCACACGTAGAAGGCACAAGTCGCCGGGAATACCAGGAGCAGCAGTATCTGAGCATGCCAGTCGTCCAGACTTCCCAGATACCCGCCTCTGCTCCTCAGGCTGCCAAACAGGGTGGGCAGCACGAACAAGTAGACGAGGCCCCAGCCAAGGCCGATGAGCGCCATGGTGCGTCCCCTCAAACCGAGTCTGCCCGCGAGCAGCCGCACCAGTGGATCACCATCATAGATAGCTCGCTCCACTGGCTCAGAGGCCTCTTGCTTCTTCGCTCCCTCCAGTCCTATCACGTATGCGACCTCCGCAATATCATCTGTGGTCTCAGCCCATGCCCCGCCAGCGCCCACCTACGCGCCAGCGTTGTGCTCCCTCGAAAGCTGGTCAGCGAGGTTGACTTCCATGAGGCCCCTCTTCCCTGAGACGTCCCCAAGACGGGGGTATTAGAGCACAGAAACATCTACTTATCAAGGCTACGGCACGGCCACGCGCCGTGTTGACCGCAGGATGGCTCTGCCAGACCACGTCACTCCAGCCGCCAAGCCACGGCTGTTGCACCGCCACCGTGGCTACCATATACTACTCGCAGGAGGTATCTGGCACACCTCATGAACGACGCATACGACGTGATCGTGGTGGGAGCCGGACATGCCGGATGCGAAGCCGCCCTGGCAGCTGCTCGACTAGGCTGCCGCACACTTCTGCTCACTCTCAGCCTGGAGCACATCGCGGAGATGCCCTGCAACCCCAGCGTGGGCGGGCCAGCCAAGGGCAACTTGACCCGGGAGATCGACGCTCTGGGCGGCGAACAGGCCCGAAACATCGATCGTACCTTCATTCAGATCAGGTTGCTGAACGAGGGCAAGGGCCCCTCCGTTCACGCGCTGCGCGCCCAAGCGGACAGGCGTCTCTATTCCGCCGTCATGAGGAGAACCCTGGAGATGACACCCAACCTGGAGCTGCGCGAAGCCGCGGCGCACAAGCTCTTGGTGAACGGCGATGCGATTTGTGGAGTGCAAACCATAGGAGGAACACCGTACCTCGGTAAGACAGTGGTCCTGACCACAGGAACGTTTCTCAACGGGCGGCTCACCAGGGGCTCTCGGACTTGGCCTGGCGGGCGCGACGGGGAGCAACCAGCGACCGGTCTATCGACATCGCTCAGAGAGCTAGGATTCCAGTTGGACCGCCTGAAGACCGACACCCCTCCTCGTGTTCATGCCAGCACCATAGACTTCTCCCGCAGCGACCTTCAGTTGGGCAGCGAGGAGCCGCTGTACTTCAGCTTCGCCTATCAAGACGGCGGCCTGGAACCCCCTGAGCCTAGCTTCCTGCGCGAGAGCCCAAACCCGGCCTACCCCGTCCCCTGTCAGACGAGGTGGCGCCCTCAGTTACCCTGCTATCTGATCCACACCAACGAGCGAACTCACGACGTGATTCTGTCCAACCTGCATCGCGCCCCTCTGTACGATGGAACGATCGAGGCCGGTGGCCCTCGTTACTGTCCCAGCATTGAGATCAGGGTACCCATGTTCCCCGACAAAAGCTCCCATCAGCTTTTCCTGGAGCCTGAGGGCTGGCACACCAGCCAGGTCTACGTGCAGGGGGCCTACACCAGCCTCCCGGAGGACGTACAGTTGGCCATGCTGCGTACCATCCCTGCCCTTCGTGAGGTGGAGGTCATCCGTTTTGGGTACGCCGTCGAGTACGACTACGTGCCCTCTTCGCAATTGACCTCCTCTCTGGAAACCAAGCTCGTGCAGGGGTTGTTCCACGCCGGTCAGATCAACGGTACGTCCGGATACGAAGAAGCCGCCGCCCAGGGGCTCATCGCTGGCATCAACGCTGCTCGTAAGGTCCGGGGAGAGCCTGTCTTCTGTCCTGGCCGAGATCAGGCGTACACCGGCGTGCTTATCGATGATCTGGTGACCAAAGACATCAATGAGCCGTATCGCATTATGACGTCGCGCGCGGAGTATCGTCTCCTATTGCGGCAGGACAACGCAGACCTTCGCCTGTCACCCCTTGGGTACGACATTGGGCTGATAGACAGTAAGAGGTACGACGCCGTACGGAGAAAGGGCCAGGCCATAGAGGAAGAGCTGACCCGCCTTGGCAATACCTGGCTGCGACCCACTGAGCAGACCAACCGCCATCTGGCAGCCTGGGGGCTGGATCCCTTAGAGGATGGGGTCAACGCCCTGCAATTCCTGCGCCGGCCGGAAATCACTTACGCGATGCTGGAAGTCCTATGCGGAGAGCCCGATGGCCCGTCACAGGACGTGGAGCGACAGGTGACTCTTGAGGCCAAGTATGCTGGCTACATCGACAAGCAACTTCGACAGGTGGAACGCCTGCGGCGGTTGGAGGAGCGCCGCATCCCCGAGTCTTTCGACTACGACTCCGTCAAGGGGATGCGCAAAGAGGCCCAGGAGAAACTGGTGCGCTTCCGCCCTTCTACAGTGGGCCAGGCCTCGCGGATCAGCGGCGTTAATCCCGCTGACATCTCCGTCCTGCTGGTCTATCTGGAACGGTCCAAAGGCCGATAGCTCACCGGGAGGCCGTTGCCCGAGTCGGCTGGAGCGCTCTCGTCGCGCCAGTGCAGAACCAGATGCCCTCTCTGTCGCCCAGCATTGAGCTCTGCATCAACTCACCAGCAGATAGCGGCCCCCCACAGAGCAAGCAAAAGGGGTGAAGCCGCCGGAGCGCCTTCACCCCGCCCGTCCAGCAACGAACCCGGCCCCAGTAGTGCGGCAGCGAGTTCAGACAGATGCTTTCTTTCTGGGCTTGTAGATGCGCACCCAGGCCAGCAGCCAGAGGGCACCCAGCCCGAAGATGGTCACCGAGAAGCTGAAGAGCGCTCCGAGGAAGGGGATGCTCCTCAGCAGCGTGAATATGGCGATCCCGATGAGCAGTGGTATGATGCCCATCGCCTTTTCCACCCAGGCCGGGGCGGGCCGCTTGAGGATCAGCCAGCCGATGAGGTAGCAGAAGACCACCTTGGTGATGTAGACGGCAACCGTCCAGAACCCTACCGTCAGGATGCCCTCCAGGACCATCATGATCGAGGTGATGGGTCCGACCAGCCCGCCGAGTGTGACCAGGCCGACGGCGATATCCAGGATGATCATCACCACGAACAGGGCAGGCACAGCCACGAAGAAGGCCGCCAGCGCCGCAGCGCCCCAGCCCAGACAGTGGAGCGGCTTCTCCTTCCAGTGAAGCGCCGCCTCCTTCAGCCACTTGGGCGCGAGCCACAGCATCAGCACGCCGATGATCAGGAGGCTCATGAACGTCTGCACCATGCCCACGATCCAGCGGACGAACCAGCCGAGTATGGAGGCAGCGGTTATCGCGCCAGCCGGGACCTCCGGCACCTCGACCTCTGGAGCTTCGCCCTCCTCCGGAACCGGCGTCTGGTAGACGACTGGCCCGCCCACAGCCCCCTCGGGGATCTGTACCGTCGCGGGGCTGGTGTAGGTCAGCTCACCATCTATCTGGGCGTCTTCCTCGATGGTCAGGCCAGGGCCGATGAGGCGCTCGGGGAAGAAAGGATTCATGCGCATGAACATGCTCCATTGCTCGAACTCGGGGTCTGGCTCCTCGACCTCCGCCGTGACGTCGCCCACGACGTGGCCCGAGATCTCCAGACCCGCAACCGCGGCGTTGACATCACCCGTGATCTCGCCGCCGAGCAGGGCCTGATAACCCGCCACGTACACGTCACTGGCTATGGCACTGCCAGGGTCGGACCCTAACCCGAACCCAGCCGCAAACAGGTCGTCGCCCACATCCGCGTCGGGGCCAAGCTTCAAGTCGCTCCCTGCGATACGGACGTCGTCCGTTACGGTGCCGTTGATGTGCACCTTGCCGCCCGCAGCCCACAGGTCGCCGTCGACGGTACCGTTGAGGGTTATGTCACCACCGGCAGCGATGAGATCACCATGGACCGTGCTATTGACGGTGATAGAACCAGCGAACAAATACAGGTCATCGTTAACGTCCTCATCGATGACAATCACGTCCTCGGCTCTGATATCGGCCGCCAGTACAGGCGCCACCAGAACCAGGGAGGCCAACACTACCAGCCCCAGTGCGAACAGGATTCTCCTCTTGCGGTCTCGCATTCTCTCCATCATCCTTATCTCTCCTCTTCTCCAGCGACTCCGCTGGCCATGCCTGCGGCCTTGAACATTACTTGCATCACTTCATGTCTCTCTTCCACTTTTCGCTTCCTCCACGTGCTTCAAGCTAGACCCAGTATACGAGGAGGATCCTCCGCGCACATCCGCCACGCGGCGGATTAACGTATCGGCCAGGTGGCTAGTATTACACCAGGCCAGGTGGGCGCGCAACCACCAGGGCCTACGCTCTGTTCCTCCTTCAGTGTGCCCTGCGGCCGCCGCCGAAATGGCACAGCCTGTGTGTGGAGACTAGGGCAGGCCCGGTTGGCTTGTCCGCCCGCTATGGCTCGATGACCTCGATCATACCCAGGTCGAAGGTCTCCCCCCACCCGGCCGTGGACCAGAAGGGGATAGTCTCCCCCCCGCCGGTCGGCCCCAAGGCCTCCAGGCGCATGGTGAGTTCATAGCTGCCCGACGACACCTCCTCCGGCACTTCGACGCGGCACAGATCGCGCACCAGTTCCTCTCGCTCCCAGACCGTGCTGGGGTAGCTATCAGCCAGGCAAGCGGCCTCACTGGTCATGACCCGCCCTTCACCGTCTCTCAGCTCCAGTCCGGTTCGGACCAAGGGCAGGGGCACACCCCAGGCCCGCCACAACAACTGAAGTTCGATCTCACCCCCCTGCTCGATCTCCAGCGCAGGCAGGTCATACCCTGTCAGCTGGAGCAGATCTCCAAAGTTCGCCCATGGCTCATGCGGCATCGCTGGAGTTGACGCAGGAATCAGTGGCTTCACGACCCTGATGGTTCCTATCTCCAACCCCGCGGCGAGGAGATCGGGATTCCCGCCCGCGGAAGCGTCGTACAAGTGGATGATCAAGCTGTAGTCCAGCGGAGGCGTGCCCGATGGGATCTCGAGCACCGACTCCTGAGACGGCGATTCCTCGTCCAGCAGGGATACTGAGGAGGAAGCGACCTCGATCCCGTCTTCCGGAGCCTGCCTCTCCAAAGCCAACCCGAGTCGAACTCCGTAAACCGTCTCCTTCTCCCCGGCTGTCTGCCAGTGGAGGGTGACGGGCAGATGGTCACCAGCGCGCACCACGGGCTGCGCGCTGTAGCCCGCCAGCTTCAGCCCATCAACGACGTCCAGGTCGAGCGAGTGGTATCTGGGTTCGGCGTCGTACTCCGGCTCCCGCGCGGTCAGGTAGCACTGCACCCGCATATAGCTTTCCCCGGCGAACTCTTCCTGCCCCAGCAGGCGCCCGTGATCGTCAAGCCACTCGCGGATGAAGCCCTCGGGATCGGTCACCGTGTCGTAGATACGATACACCCACACCCGGTCATGGTGAGCGAAGACCCTCTCCAGAGCCCGTGCTGTCTCCTCCTCGCTGGTGGCGTAGAAGTCCGAATCCGGATCGCCCCACCCAAGTCCCGAATCGCCGCCAATACTGCCGGTCTGTAGGACGGTCAGGCCCTCTCGGCGATTTTCGGGCTGGTAGTCAGTCAGTCGTCCTCGCCAGGCGATTCCCCCCTCGTAGTAGTAGAGGAATGCCGGATAAGCGTACCCAGCATTGACCAGAACAGCATCCCCCGGCGCGATCCCCTTCTCCATGTAGCTTACCGCCCCCCGGTGATCGTCGACCGCGTACTGTGGGTCGAAATGATAGCGGTATGTAGAGTATCCGCAGGCCAGGGCGATCACCGTCAAACCGATGGGCAGGGCCAAGCGCCAACTGCGCATCAACCCGGCGAGGCCCACGGCCAGCAGCAGGTAGAAGGGAGGCGAGTAGGTGAAGGCGTACCTCACGTGAAAAAGAGGCGTTCGCAGCGACAGCAGGTAGATGAAGAACAGAGGCACAAAGGTGTAGCCGCACAGAAGGATGCTCTTC
>DATEXS010000287.1:0-2654 GCA_035256725.1 Anaerolineae bacterium | reverse complement strand
TCACGTCGTCGAGGCTCCCACCAGCATCGTGGAGCTGCTGGCTGCCAGCGGCCTAGCCAGCAGCAAGGGTGAGGCCAGGCGGTTGATCCAACAGGGTGGAGTTCGTCTCGACGGAGAGAAGGTTGCCAGCATCGACCAGGTGGTCACAGTCGAAAAGGACGCTGTGCTTCAGGTGGGGAAGAGGAAGTTCCTGCGGCTGACCGCATCGCCCGAAAGGTAGCTACGTTGAAGAAGCCCAACCGACTGATAGACGAGACCAGTCCCTATCTGCTTCAGCACGCCCACAATCCCGTCGACTGGTATCCCTGGGGCGAAGAGGCCTTCCGCAAGGCCAGGGCCGAGGACAGGCCCATCCTGGTGAGCATCGGCTACTCCTCGTGCCACTGGTGCCACGTCATGGCCCACGAGTCCTTCGAGGACGAGGATACGGCTCGCTTGATGAACGAGCATTTCGTGAACATCAAGGTGGACCGAGAGGAGCGGCCGGATGTGGACGCCATCTACATGCGCGCGGTGGTGGCCATAACCGGCAGAGGCGGTTGGCCCTTGACCGTGTTTCTGACGCCTGACAGACAGCCCTTCTTCGGAGGGACCTATTTTCCACCTCAGGCTCGCCACGGGTTGCCCGCCTTCAGGCAAGTGCTCCTCTCCGTCGCTCGGTCGTACCGTGAGCGCAAAGAGGAGATTCTCCGCTCGGCCCAAGGCGTGGTCTCTCGTATCATCTCCCAGGATCTCACTCCCGCCGCGCCACAGATGGAACTCAGCGCCGTGGTCCTGGACCAGTCCCTACGCAGGTTCAGCGAGCGTTTCGATCCCCGGCAGGGGGGCTTTGGGGCCGCGCCCAAGTTTCCGCAGGCCATGGTCCTTGGGTTTTTGCTGCGCGAATACTACCGCAGCGGCAACACGCTGGCCCTGCGTATTGTGGAGAGGACCCTGGAAAAGATGGCGCGGGGCGGGCTCTACGACCAGGTGGGAGGGGGCTTCCACCGCTACTCCGTAGACGACAGATGGCTGGTGCCCCACTTCGAGAAGATGCTCTACGACAACGCCTTGCTCAGCCGCGTTTATCTGAGGGCCTATCACACCACGGGAAAACCCCTCTACCGACGCACAGCGGAAGAGACCTTGGACTACGTAGCTCGAGAGATGACCTCTGAGGAGGGCGGCTTCTATTCCTCTCAAGACGCGGACAGCGAGGGAGAGGAAGGGAAGTTCTTCGTCTGGACAGCCGAGGAGATCAAAGCGGCCCTGGGCGACGAGGATGGCGATCTGTTCAACCAATACTTCGGCGTCACCGAGGCGGGCAACTTCGAGGGCAAGAATGTGCTCAGCGTACCTCGTGACCTTGACGTGGTGGCCCACCTGGCCCAGGTGCCTATGGAGCGGCTGGAAGACGTGGTCTCGCGAGGCCGAGGGCAGCTCTTCTCCCTCCGAGAGCAGCGGGTGCATCCCCAGCGGGACGAGAAAGTGATCACCTCCTGGAACGGGCTGATGCTGGCCAGCTTCGCGGAGGCGGCTCGGGTCCTGGACGAGCAGCGCTACCAACAGATAGCGGTGCGCAATGCTGACTTCCTGCTGCGAGAACTGCAAGGTAATGGGCAATTGTACCGCATCTATGCCGGCGGCCAGCGCAAGGTGAGGGGCTACCTGGAGGACTACGCCTCCCTGATTGGTGGGCTCCTGGCGCTCTACGAGGCAACCTTCGACCAGAGGTGGTTCCTGGAAGCCAGGGCCCTGGCAGAGGAGATGATCCCTCGCTTCAAAGACTCCCTGGGGGCGGGCTTCTACGACACCGATGGCGAGGAGGAACTGATCACCAGACCTCGCGACTGGCAGGATGGGGCATTGCCCTCGGGCAACTCCCTGGCCGCAGATGTCCTCCTCCGCCTAACCGCTCTGACCGGCGCGGGGGAATACGAGGAACTGGCTCAGGGCATCTTGGCGGTGATGAGCCCCACCATGGCGCAGCACCCCCTGTCCTTCGGGCACTTGCTTTCGGTTCTGAACTTCTACCTGTCGCCGCCGGAGGAGATCGCCATCGTGGGGGATCCCAGCGAAGACGACAGCCAGGAGTTGCTGAAAGTCGTTTACGCCCGCTACCGGCCCAGCAAAGTGGTCGCCGTGGGACTGCCTTCCGATGAAGAGGAGGGGCCGATTCCGCTTCTCGCCGGCAGGCGCGCTGTGAGGGGACACGCCACCGCCTACGTATGCCGACGCTTTGCCTGCCAGCAACCGGTGACCACCCCGCGTGACCTGGCGGCACAGCTGCGTACGCCCTGGGAAGGCTAGCGCCTGCGCTCAAGGGCAAGCCGCTCTTGTCGCCTGGTGGTTCAAGTCGCGAATTCAATCCCCGGACGTCGGCGAGTACTCACGGCGCCAGGTAGAGAAAACCCAGGAACGTCGATCCGCAAGTGGAAGTTGGATAGGTGGCCGATCGCCTCCGTATCTTCATCAGCGTTGGTCCTGACCTGGAGACCGAGCGAGAGGTTGTAGGCAAGGCCATCGCCACCCTTCCTGTGTCGGTCGGCTGGATCATCAAATACACGCCAATACACCGCGAGTCCGCCGACCCGGCGATGGAGGCAGTAGCAGCCTGTGATTTCTATGCCTTGCTGCTGGGGAGAGATGTCACGGCGCCGATGGGGTCGGAACTC
>DATEXS010000286.1:0-3056 GCA_035256725.1 Anaerolineae bacterium | reverse complement strand
GACCTGGAGAACGACGCTGTCGTATCCAGCGACATCTACGATCCCGACAACAGCAACAACCGCGACTACGTAATCGTCAACGTCTCCACCAGCTCCGACGTCTTCCTGAAGAAGGGCTGCGGTTGGGAGGAAGAGGTGCTGGCTGGCGAGCCGATCCAGTACGACATCCTTGTCAGAAACGATGGCCCGTCCACCGTGCACAACTTCGAGTTGTGGGACTTGCTGCCGGACGACGTGGCCTTCCTCTCCTACGAGATGTTGCCCAGCGGTGGGGAGTGCTTCTACACCCCGCAGTTGCCTCCCATGCACGGCGGACCCGGGCAGGGCCTGCACTGCTTCCTTGGCGACGTCGCCCCCGACGACTCGCGGGTAGTCTATGTCAGGGTACGCATCGATCCCGACGCCCCCGAGGGTCCCTTGACCAACACGGTGACAGACTGGGCCGCCGAATCGAACGTCTCGCTCGAGGGGTCGTCTGCCAACCTCTACTGTGACAACTACGTCGTCAACCATGCCGATCTGTCCATCAGGAAGACGGCCAATCCCTGGAAGGTGTTCGCCGGTGAGCAGGTCATGTACGAGGTGTCCGTGACCAACTACGGCCCGGCCAACGCCTACGATGTGCTCATCACCGACACCTTGCCATCAGAGGTGGAGTTCGAATTGAGCACCGATCCTGACTTCTACCCCGTGGACGGGGACGTGGTCTGTGAGTGGAACATGCTGGGTGTCGGCCAAACCCGAAGCTTCCAGATCTTCGGGCGCGTCGATCCGGCCGCCGAGCCAGGAACGGTCAGTAACCGGGCCTGGGTCGAGTCCTTGACCGCCTATGACCCCGTCGAGTACAACGACTACGCCAGCGCCCCCATCCTCATCCAGGGCCGGGCCGACCTCAAGGTTCAGAAGTTCGGCAAGCCCGACGGACTGGTCCGCGCCGGCGACGAGCTGACCTACACCATTATCGTGGACAACCTGGGCACTGGCTACGCCCACAACGTGACCCTGGACGACGTCCTGGAGTCCGACGGCTCCTTCGACCTGCTGGAGGTGACCTCCAATCGCGAGGCGCTGTGCGACCCTGTGACCGGCACCTTCGAGAACGAGATGTTCCTGTCCTGCGCTCTCACTGATACGCTGGAGGTCAAGGGACCCACGCCGGGCTCCGGGCGCTGGATGATCACCGTGGTGGTGCAGGCCAATGAGCCACAGGACATCAACAACGTGGCCTACGTGGCAGGATCCGACTACGACCCCGACCTCTCCAACAATGAGGCCATGGCCGAGCACGAGATCACCGCAGTGGCCGACCTGGAGCTGACCAAGGAGGCCTGGGGCCAGATGCTGGTGGGCTGCGAGGGTGAGACCGAGCTCTGGCTGAACGAGGTAGCGGCCGGTGGCACGGTCACCTACACCCTAACCGTCTCCAACACGGGCCCGTCCACGGCCGAGAACGTGGTGGTCCTGGACGAGCCGCTGCCGTTCCCCGACCTGCTGGAGATCGATGTCCAAAGCATCACTCCCAGCCAGGGTAACTGCCAGACCGCCAACATCGTCCAGCAACGGCGGCTGAGCTGCAACCTGGGCACCATCCTTCCAGAGGAAAGTGCCACCGTCACCTTCGTGGCCCACGTGCCGTCCTGGGTGGCCGACTACACCGTGCTGGTCAACGACGCGCAGGCCTACAGCGACATGTTCGACAACAACAACGGCAATGACGTGGTCAGCAACCAGACGGTCGTCAGCCGGGTGGCGGACCTCCAGGTGGACAAGACCCAGGATCCCGAGATCTCCCTGCCGTACTGGGACATCACTTACTCCATTACGGTGACTAACCTGGGCCTGAGCGACGTGGAGGGTGTGTTCATCTCCGACACCATCCCGGCGCAGGTGCTCAACCCCACCTGGACCTGCTGCGCCTCGGACGACGGCCTGTGTGACATACCCTGCGAGCCGCCCACCTGCCCTGTCGAGCCTTGCCCCTGGCCGGAGATCGGACTGTTCGCCCAGGCAGACATCCCGGCAGGTGAGTGGGTCATTTATACCGTGGAGGGCACGCTCGATTGGTGGCCCTGCGGGCCCTTCACCAATACGGTGGAGCTAATCCCGCCGCAGAGCCTGGTGCACCCCGAGGTGGATATCGACCCCTGCGATGAGAACAACGTCGCTGAGGCGGTCAACGATCCCTTCTGCCACTTCGAGCCGCTGGTGCTGAAGGCCTATCCTGGCCCCGACTCGCCACCTTAGTACCTAACCAGGTGGCGCCGGACGCCAGCAATGCCGTGTCAGAGAGGGGCGACCCTGAGGTCGCCCCTCTTCTCGTCCGCAGCTTCCATCGCCTTCCGCGGGCGGCCTCCAGTATGCGGTCGGGCAGTCAAGCCTCTGGGCGCTGGTCTGCACCGCTAAGCAGCCTCCTCCCACATCTACGCGCCCCCAACAGCGCGATGACCACCCTCCGGTAGCCCAAATCCTCCTCGCACCGTCTCGAGGTAGCTCGCCGCAAGGGTTTCTCCCCCATACCAGTGCGCCAATATGCCTATGACCCTCTAGGTAAAATTGCCTATCGCCGCCACACGAAAACCAGCGGTGTGGCCCTTCCAAACTGAGCACTGATGGTGTAGACTGAACCATGGCTGCACAACCAAACTGCAACGGGTGCCCGTAACGTTATCTCAGAGCGATTTGCGGGACAGGCACCTGACGCAGCGCAGAGAAACCCGGCCCGGCGAGGCCAACGGCATGCCATGTCACAACACAGCTTCTGCCAACTCAGGTAGCGCTGAAGGCCGTACAAGGTGGGAATAGGGATGTTCACAGCTAGAACGTGTCTCCTATGTGGATTGATGTTGTCCGTTCTCGTGGCGGGCCTGCTTCCCGCCTGCGCACCAGGGCAGCCCGGCGGCCAACCTACTTTGGTAGCCGGGGAGCTGCAAGGCACCGTCAAGGTCTCGGGGGCCTGGGCCCTCTACCCCATGATGGTGAAGTGGGCCGAGGAGTTCCAGAAACTGCATCCCAAGATCAGGATAGACGTCTCCGCAGGCGGCGCTGGCAAAGGTATG
>DATEXS010000285.1:0-26978 GCA_035256725.1 Anaerolineae bacterium | reverse complement strand
TCGAGGTAGTGGGCGCTGCCGCCAACGGGACTGAGGGCATCCAGATGGCCCAGAGCATGCGCCCAGACATAGTCCTGATGGACATCAACATGCCGGACATCGACGGCATCACCGCCACCGAGTCCATCACCCAATCGGTGCCCGACGTCCAGATTGTCATGATGTCGGTCCAGGGCGAGACTGACTACCTCAGACGATCCATGCTCGCTGGTGCCAGGGAGTTCCTGGTCAAGCCCTTCTCCGCCGACGAGCTCGTTGCCAGCATCCGGCGCGTCTACCATCTCAAACCCAAAATCGCATCTGTGCAGGCAGAGATCTTGCGGCCACATAGGGAGTCTACAGTCCGAAACCCATTGGCTGAGCTAGCACAACAGGACGGTGAGATCGTCAGTGTGTACAGTCCCAAGGGAGGCACCGGTTGCAGCACCATCGCCACTAATCTGGCCTTGGCCCTGAACAACGGGGACACCAGGGCCGCCGTGGTGGACGGTGATCTTCAATTCGGGGACATCTCGGTACTGTTAAACCTCCAGCCCAACAGAACCATCAGCGACCTCATATCGCACATCGACGCCCTGGACATGGACTTCCTGGCCGACGTTATGCTGACCCACCCGTCGGGCGTCAAGGCGCTGCTAGCGCCTCCGAGACCCGACATCGCCGAAATGGTCAGAGCTGAGGACATGCGGGACATCCTCAAGAACCTCAGACTCCTTTTCGATTACACGGTCGTTGACACCGCGTCCTACCTTGACGATGTGCTGCTCACCGTCCTGGAAGTATCCGACTGGATCATCCTGGTCTGCACTCCGGAGATTCCGGCCATCAAGAACGTGAGGCTCATCCTGGAAGCGCTCGATGCCCTGGACTACCTTGGCAAGACCAGACTGGTCGTCAACATGATGGAGCGTAAGGATGGCATCACAGAGAAAGACATCTCCAATCACATCAAGCTCCCGGTCTTTGTCACCATCCCACGCGAGAACGGAACTGTGACGGCGGCAGCCAATCAGGGGATTCCTATCATCGTCAGCAACCAGAAATCCCCAGTGAGCAGGAGCATCGCCAAGCTGGCGGAACTGATACGCGCCGAGAGCTCGCAAGCGCTGGAGAGCAGGGCGGCGAGAGAAGAAAGGCTAGCCGCGTCAACGGCGTCCAAAAGCCTGCTGGGACGCATCTTCGGCTGACCTTGTGGCGGGATCCGCCAGCGGGAATAGGCCAAGGAGGCATGCCTGAATGTCGCTTCTGAAGCGCATAGAGAAGAGCCAGAAGGTGGATGACGAAATCCGTACCACCAAGCTGGAAGAGTTGAGGCTGAAACGCCGGCCGGCGAGACCTGCCCGCGACGCCTTCGCTGAGCTGAAAAACCGAGTCCAGAAGAAAGTCATCGCGGAGCTGGACCCTCGAATGGACCTCTCGCAGACCGGCGAGGTACGCGCGGTTATCGAGGACACGTTCAACACCGTCCTGGCCGAGGAGAACGCCATCCTGAGCCGCGCCGAACGCAACGCCCTCCTCGAACAGATCGTCGCCGAGATCATGGGCCTCGGCCCACTGGAACCGCTGCTCCAGGACGAGACGATCACGGAAATCATGGTCAATGGCGCCGACAAGATCTACGTCGAGCGCTCAGGTAGGATCGAGAAGACCTCATACAGGTTCGAGAGCGACGAGCACGTGATGCGCATCGTCGACCGCATCGTGGCTCCCCTGGGGCGGCGAGTCGACGAAAGCCAGCCGTACGTTGACGCTCGTCTTCCCGATGGATCTCGTGTCAACGTCATTATCCCACCGCTCTCGATACAAGGCCCTATCATCACCATCCGCCTGTTCTCCAAAGTGCCCTATACCATGGAGGATCTGATCGGGTTTGGAACCCTGACGCCGGAGATCGCAGAGTTCCTGGAGATTTGTGTCAAGTCGCGGTTGAACACAGTCATCTCGGGGGGCACTGGCTCTGGTAAGACCACTACCCTCAACGTGATGTCTGGATACATACCCAGCGACGAGAGAATCGTTACCATCGAGAATGCGGCAGAGCTGCAGCTCCAGCAGGAACACATCATCTCCCTGGAGTCGCGGATGGCGAACATCGAAGGCAAGGGCGAGGTCACCATTCGAGACCTGGTGGTCAACTCCCTGCGTATGAGGCCTGACCGCATTGTGGTGGGCGAGGTCCGAGCCGGTGAGGCCCTGGACATGTTGCAGGCCATGAATACAGGTCACGACGGCAGCCTGACCACTTGTCACTCCAACAGCCCTCGGGATACCCTGGCTCGTCTGGAGACCATGGTCCTGATGGCGGGGACAGATCTCCCGCACCGGGCCATTCGCGAGCAGATCGCCTCCGCTCTGCATCTCATCGTCCACCAGGAGCGCTTGCGGGACGGTTCCCGCAGGCTGATCACCATCACCGAAGTGCAGGGCATGGAAGGAAACATCATTGTCCTTCAAGACCTGTTTGCTTTCGAGCAGACCGGCTTTGACGATGGACGCATCATCGGGCACCTTCGGCCGACAGGGGTACGACCAAAATTCACCGAGCTCATCGACGCCTCCGGCTATCACTTGGATGCCAAGCTGTTCGGCTATGACCAGAAAGGCCGGTTCAAAGGATAACAGGAGACAGGCCAGGTGGACCCGCTATTCATGCTCCTACCGATTCTAGCAGGAGGCTCGATCCTCCTACTGTTTTTGGGACTGGCCAGACTGATTACAGCGCGCTCCCGAGTCATCACCCGCCTGGGCGACGTCACCGCAAGTGTCTCCGGCGAGGGGGCGAAGAAAGCCGCCAGAGGCGATCGCCCAATGCCCGAAGTGGTGGTCAGCCTGGAGCGGGCCATCACCAGGCAAAGCTTCGGGAAACGGGTGGCTACCGATCTGGCGCGGGCCAACATCAAGCTCACCGTGTCCGAGTTCATTCTCCTCTCAGCGGCGTTGATTGTGCTGGGTATCCTCCTTGGCGCCCTGCTGGTTCGCCAGCTTTGGATCATCGGGGCGGTGGCAGGCGGCCTGCTTGGCTTCTTCCTGCCCCGGACCTTCCTCAAGTTCCGCCAGACCAGGCGCCTTCACGCGTTCAACGATCAACTGGGCGATGCGATCACCCTGCTGGCCAACTCGCTCCGTTCGGGATACAGCCTACTGCAATCCATGGAGATGGTGGCCAGGGAGCTGCCCCCACCCATGAATGAGGAGTTCCAGCGCGTGACCAGAGAGATCGGCCTGGGGCTGTCCACTCAGGAGGCGCTGAACAACCTGCTGAGACGCATCGAGAGCGATGACCTGGACATGATGATCACCGCCATCAACATCCACCACGAGGTGGGCGGGAACCTGTCAGAGATCCTGGACACCATCGGGCATACCATACGAGAGAGGGTGCGGATCAAGGGCGAGATTAGAACCCTAACCTCCATGGCCCGTTATTCGGGGTACCTGGTGAGCATACTGCCCATAGCGGTGGCGGGCTTGCTCTTTGTCATGAACCCAGACTATATGTCAGGTCTGTGGGAAGACGCGTGTGGCGTGCAGATGATCGTCCTCTCCGGGATCGGAATGTTTACTGGCTGGATTATCATACGCCGCGTAGTGAATATCGATATCTGACACACTCACCACGATAGCATAGTCGAGGAACACAGAGATGTCTGACCTGCTACTCCCTCTGCTGCTGGCTTTGGGCATCGGCGGCAGCATACTGATCGTCTTCGTGGGTTTGGCCTCCCGCCAACGGAGCGACGTCATGGAGGAGCGCCTGGGCGAGTTTGGCACTCGGTCCGTGGTCACACTGGAGGAGATTGAGCTCTCCGAGCCCTTCCTGGACCGCGTGATCAAGCCCATGCTAAGAACAGTCGCCAACGCCTTTGGCCGCTTGGCGCCAAGAAGAAACATAGAGAACATCCAACACAATCTGGACCTGGCCGGAAACCCACGGGGTTGGACTACGGTAGAGTTCACAGGGCTCAGGCTGGCAGCGGCGCTTGTCCTAGCAGCGTTGGGGCTGGGTTTGACTCTTGTGACCCGGGCGCCTATACGGAACACGATCCTCATCACAGCTATTGCCGGTGCCCTAGGCTACTTCATACCGACCATCTGGCTCACTATGAGGATCAGGAGTCGAAAGGCCAATATCCTAAAAGCCCTGCCCGACGCCCTGGATCTGCTGACCATCAGCGTGGAGGCCGGTCTCGGTTTCGATGCGGCCTTGACCAAGGTCACGGAGAAATGGACCAATGAGCTGAGCCAAGCTTTCACTCGAGCGTTGGTGGAGATTCGAATGGGAACCCTGCGGCGCGTGGCGCTGAGGGCCCTGGCCAGCCGTGCTGACGTCTCTGAACTAACCAGTTTTGTAGCGGCCATTATCCAGGCCGACCAGTTGGGTGTGAGCCTGGCCAGGGTGTTGCACATCCAATCCGAACAAATGAGGATCAGGCGCCGTCAGAGGGCGGAGGAGCTGGCCCACCAGGCTCCCATCAAGATGATGATCCCTCTGGTCTTTCTCATCTTCCCGGCGCTGTTCGTCGTCCTCCTGGGCCCTGCACTGCCTTCGCTCAAGACAGCCTTTGGAGGCTTCTAGGCGGGTATTCCCTAGGATCTGTCCCGTGCCGCGATCCAGCCACGCGATCCTAAGCTCGTCTGCAACGCCAGATATGCCTTCTGACCACCCCCCGAACAGTATGGAGCAGGAATCACGTCTTTGAGTCCCCTACCGAGCTGGCTAGCGACCGCGCAGGCATTGCTTGACCTGGTTTATCCGCCTCGCTGCGTGGCTTGCCAAGGTCCAGGCGGCTTGTTCTGTTCTGCGTGCCAGGAGAGCATCGAGTTCATCCAGCCGCCCATCTGCCCTCTTTGCGGACAGTCGACGACCACCGGTCAACTCTGTCGATCCTGCCGAAGCAAACCCCTGCAGATCGACGGAATACGCGCTGTGGGCTACCTGGAGGGCGGGCTGAGGACAGCCATTCACCGTTTCAAGTACTCCAACCTGCGGCCCCTTGCGGCCCCTTTGGCGAAGCTGGCTATGGAGTACCTGAACCATCACCGCCCGCCAGTGCAGGCGCTTGTGCCCGTACCGCTACACGCTGGCCGTCTGCGCGAGCGAGGGTATAATCAAGCTGCTCTCCTGGCCAGGCAAATGGGCGATGCGACTGGTCTGCCTGTGGTCGACGGAGCTCTGCTACGCGTGAAGAGCACCGTGCCCCAGGTGGGACTGAGCGCCGATCGACGGCGGCATAACGTGGAGGGCGCCTTCCAATGCGGAGGAGCCGGCCTGAAGGGGAAGAGCGTGCTGCTGGTGGATGACGTCTGCACCACCGGGGCCACCCTGGAGGCCTGTAGCATCGCCTTGCGGCACGCGGGCGCCGAACGGGTGTGGGCCCTGGTCCTAGCCCGGGAGAGATGGGTTGAGCACAGAGACTGAATCCCTTACCTGGAGGATCGAAATATGGAGATCATCGTCACCGGCAAGAACATGGAAGTGAGCGATAGAGTACGGGAGTACGTGGACAAGAGGGCTGGCAGGCTGGACCGGTATCTGTCCAACATAGAGGAGGCCTCACTGCAACTAACACGGGCCAGCGCGAAGAGCGCCGAGGATAGGCACATCGCCCAGCTTACCGTCCGCACCAAGGGCATTATGTTGCGAGCCGAGGAGAGCGCCGCCGACGTTTTCACCGCCTTCGATGCGGTGCTGGACAAGATGTACCGCCAGATTACGCGCTACAAGACGAAGAGGCGTGGGCGGGGCCGGCTGGCGGAAGAAGAGTTGCTACCTCCCGTCGAGGACTACGAGGAAGAAATCCCCAGGAGGATTGTCAGAACCAAGCGATTCGTCGTGCTTCCCATGCAGGAGGAGGAAGCGGCCGAGCAAATGGAGCTGCTGGGACACGATTTCTTCCTTTTCCTGAATGTCGAGACCGGCGATTTGAACATCATTTACAGACGGCGCGACGGAGACTACGGCTTGATCGAGCCCGAGCTGGCATGACCGAGCAAGCTACTATCCTCCTGGTCTGCACCGGCAATTTCTCCCGCTCTCCCATGGCCGTGGCAATCCTTGAGGATCTGCTGAGGGAAGACGGCAGGGAAACTGACTTCCGAGTACGCTCAGCCGGGACCTGGACGCGGGAAGGGATAGCGGCATCACCTCTCGCCATGGAGGCGATGGCAGAAAAGGGCCTGGATGTCAGTACCCATCGCAGCCATCACTTGAGCCGTCAGGATGTGGAGCAGGCCGCCCTGATCATTACCATGACCCGTGACCAACAAGAGGCTCTGCTCGCCGAGTTTCCCGTAGCAGCGGACAAGACCTTCCTGCTCAGTGAGTTGGCAGGGGAGAGGCATGACATATCTGATCCCTCCGGCAGCGACTCGCTGAAGTCATATCGTGAGTGCGCGAGCGAGATTGGCCGTCTGCTCCGCAGCGGCTATCCTTGCCTTGTAGGGCTCGCCGCAGGGGACAGAAGGGGAGGTCCAGGGGTCAGGCCCTCTGGAGACGCCAGAGACGCCAGTACCTCACCATCTCATAGTAGGCCATCATAGCGCTGAGGAGGAAGCCCGGCCAACCGTCCTTGTAGCCGCTTAGAGTCAGATATCGCCAGCGAAACTGGCGCAGGGGCTGAAGCACGAGGTTCCATGCCCTGGCACGTATCCCACTGTTATGGAGCATGCGGACCTCGTAATCGGTGTACCTGTTCTGTTTTTCCCTGAACTGCTGGATGGTGTCGTAGTTGTGATGGATTAGCGGGCTTCGCAGGTAGCCGGCCTCGCCGTCGAGGACCACCAACTCGTGTACTTCCCGTCGCTCATCGTAGCGAGCCCTCTCCCTCCTCAGCAGCCGTAGCTGGTAGTCCGGGTACCATCCCGCGTGCCGGATCCACCTGCCGAAGATGTAGTTCTTCCTGGGCACCCACCACCCATCGAGGCCTTCCTCGTTGACAGCAAGGCGCACCTCCTCAGCCAGTTCGGGAGTAACCCGCTCGTCAGCATCTACGAAGAAGACCCATTCGGAACTGGCCATGCCCAGTGCTGCATTCCTCTGGCCTGCATAGTTGTCGAACGCTCGCTCCCGAACATCCGCCCCTTGCTCCCTGGCCAGTCCCACCGTCGCATCCTGGCTAAGGGAATCCAGAACCAGGATCTGGTCGGCCCACTGGACCGTGTCAAGGCAAGCTACAATGTTCGCCACTTCGTTCCTGGTGAGCACGACCACCGAGATCTCAGCCACCGCGCCTCGCCATCCATCAGTCCCCTAGCGAAGTGGGACACTCCAGGCGTACGTACGATAGGGCACGAATTTCGCGATAGGCCTGCAAACGCCTCTGGAGAGCACCCTGCTCGAGGCGTCCCTTGCTGGCCTCATGGCAGGCCTGTCGCTCCTGGTAGGATATGCCTAGTTTGACCAGCCAGCGAGCCACGCGTCGAAATAGGGGCCCGTAGTGCTTCTCGTACAGGCGGTACCGGCTCTTGTGTAGCTCCACGTACATCTCGTCCTTGAACTGACCGGTGCTCTGCCCCACGTGGTGAACGACCTCCGCCTGGGGATCGCAGAGGATCTGCCACCCAGCCTGCTTGATTCGCAAACACCAGTCGATCTCCTCACAATACATGAAAAAGCCCTCATCCAGGAGACCCACGTCGTCGATGACCGTTCGTTTGACCATCAAGGCTGCCCCCAGAGGGTGGTCGATGGGAAAGGGATCGCCCCTCTCGTACCACTCTCTCGGATAGCGACCGTTGAGCCGGGAATCGAGCAGCCGATGATGCAGGGGAAAGAAGTCCAGAAAGATCATGGGCAGCGTGGGAAAAGCGAAAGCCGAGTGCTGGAAGCCTCCGTCGGGAAACACCAACTTCGGTCCCACCGCTCCCACGTCGGCGCGCTCCTCCAGCACCCTGCTCATGCCCTCCAGCGCCCCTGTCCTGACCACCGTGTCCGGGTTGAGGAGGATCAGATTTCGCCCAAGGCTTTGCTCTAGGCCCTGATTGCTGGCAGCAGCGAACCCACGATTCTCTGCGTTGCACACCAAGCGCACTCCAGAGAACTGTTCGCGGACCATGGCAGCGCTGCCGTCCGCCGAGGCGTTGTCCACGACGACCAACTCGCAGTCCACCGTCGAACGCAAAGTGGAGATGACGGAGGCCAGGCATGCCCTCAGCAATTCGCGCGTATTGTAGCTGACCGTGATGACAGAGAGATCCATCCCGCAGGCTTAGAAGCCAATCGTGATCTGGGTAGGGTGCTGCCGGTCGTTGACTATGCGCACCTGTTCGTGCACTAACCCTGCCCAGTAGTAGGGGTTGACCTTCGAGGGCTCGTCGATGATGGTGATGTGGCCTACCACGGTGACGCGCTTGCCGGGCAACAGATACAGATATCGCTGCCCGTTGATGATCCTCTCCTCCAGATCATCGTCTCTGCCCAGTTGCCACCGATAAGTGTATGACCGCCCTTCGGAGTTCCCCTCAAAGTCAACACCCACCCGGAAGATCCCTGGCTCCTCGTAGAACCCCATGGTATTGAAGTTCTCCCTGCTGGTGTAGGTGGTCCCCGAAGTCGGACCCTTGGTGCGGATCGCTACACCGCCCACGTTCTCCACCGTGACCGTCAGATGAAGGGTGCCTCCCAGCGGCAGCACCTCGGGAGCAAACTCCACGGTCTTGATCTCTGCCAGCGGCAGGCCGCCGTCCTCGATAGTCAGGGGTAGCTCCTCGACTGTCTTGTTCCCAACGTTGTCGGTGGCCTCGACCACTACCGTGTAAGTGCCATCAACCGGCGGCGACGCGCCCCGGTCGATGCCTCCGTCGTAGTCATACTCCCACAGGCCCGGCTCCAACTCCACCCTACTAGGGCTATCCTCCAAGTCGAACTGGTCTTCATCCCAGCCCGTCTTGGGAAGTCCGACCGGATGGCGGTCACCTGACTCATCTCGCAGGAACACCTCCACCTCCGCGCGCTCCTGAAGGCGATAGCTGATGGAGACACGGTCGTTGATGCCATCCTGGTTAGGCGTGAACACCTGAGGGAAGACCGTGAAGTCCTCCACCGGCGGTCCCTGGCTGTCGGCACCAGCCACAGTCAGGCTGCCCTCTACGCTGTATGTCTGTCCTGAGGCTTTATCCACAGCCTCCACCACCCACGTGTACTGACCGTCGGCCAATACCTGCCCCTCGATCGCTCCACCGAAAAGCGCCTCATACTCCCCTGGAGAGCGACTGTTGCCCTCCCGCATGTAATGACGGCGGCCCTCCTGGTCGATGAAGTAGACGTTTAGCTCACAGTGGCGCGAGATCTTGTAGCTTATTCTCGCCACGTCATCCACGCCATCCGCGTTCGGTGAGATGGTGGATGGCTGTACCTCCACCTCATAGACCAGCGGTCCGCCTGCTCCACAGGCTGCCGGGAGGAGAGAGACCATCACCAGGACCACTACACAGGACAGCCGCGAGAGTAACTTAGTCAAGGCACGTACCTCCGTCTGCACCTACCTCCTGCCAAACTCCTTCTCCAACCGCTCTGCGCTGACATGGACCATGGTCGGTCGTCCATGAGGGCACGTCCGCGGCAGGCTGGTCTGCTCCAGTTGCACTATCAGCGCCCTCATGTCCTCGACGCCAAGGGTCTGACCCGACCTGGTCGCTCCATGGCAAGCCAGGCTGACCACGATCTCGTCGTCCCACGGACGAGAACCGCTCGCGCTCTCGGCCTCTTCGAGGATATCCAGGACCGACCGTTCTACATCCCCCAGTTGCAGGACAGCCGGGACGCCGCGCACCAGGTAAGTGCCAGAGCCGAAAGGTTCTATGTCGAAACCCAGCTCCCTGAGCTTGACCAGGCGGGTCTCTTCTATCCTGCCCATCCTCGGCGGCGACTCGATGGTGACCGGGCTGACCAGCGTCTGGGAAGCAACAGACGTGCCGGCCCTCTCCACCTGAAACCGCTCGTACAGCACACGCTCGTGGGCGGCATGTTGATCTATCAGGTACATGCCGGTAGGCCCCTCGGCGATGATGTACGTGCGCCCCAGTTGGCCCAGCACCCGCAACATGGGCAGCTTGCCGCCGCTGGGGACCTCTGTGACGGGTAGTAGCGGCTCCGCGGTCCGCTGCACCTCGAAGGCCAGTTCCCCAGGGCGCGCCGTGGGTCGATCGATCGCCTCCACCAGTCGACGCTGCCTGTCGTCCACAACGTGCTCCCAGGTGAAGCTGGCCGAATCTCCGGGCACCGGAGCCATCCGGGAGAGCGTCTGGCGCACGGCCTTCTGAACCGATGAGTATACTGCCCCCGTATCTCGAAAGCGCACCTCGCTCTTGGCCGGGTGGACGTTCACGTCTACCTGATCTCCCGGCAACTCCACCTTGAGAACCGCGATGGGATGGCGGCCCTTGGGCAGCAGGCCGTGGTATGCCTCTCTAACGGCGTGGCCGATCAGCCTATCTCGCACCCAGCGACCGTTGACCAGCATGGTAAGATTCCTGGCATCCGCCCTGTTGAGCAGCGGATCACTCACAAAACCCTTCACCTGGACCGTGGAAGTGGCTCTCGAACCGTCCTTGATCTCCAGCATCTGCTGGGCGACCTCGAGACCGTAGACTTCCACCAGAACGTCATAGAGACTCCCACTACCCTTGGATTGAAAGACGCTCCGCCCGTCCTCCAGAAGGCTGAACCGGAGCTGGGGATAGGCCAGGGCGTAGCATGTCACCAACTCGCTGATGTGCCGGGCCTCCGTCGCCGACGAGCGCATGAACTTGAGCCGAGCAGGGGTGTTGTAGAACAGATTCTCGACCGTGAGCACTGTGCCCTTGCCCGCCCCTTTGGACTCACGCCGCACCACACAACCGCCTTCCAAGCGCAGCAAAGTGCCCACCTCTTGGCTTTCCGCCCGGGTCACCATGGTCACCTGGGACACGGCGGCGATGCTCCGCAGCGCCTCTCCCCGAAACCCCAAGGTAGAGATTTGCTGGAGATCCTCGATCGACCTCAGCTTGCTGGTGGCGTATCGCTGGAAGGCAATCTCCGCCTCCTCCTGGGGGATGCCTTGGCCGTCATCGATCACCCTAATCAGCCGGCGCCCCCCTTGACGTACCTCCACCCTGATTTCAGCCGCGCCGGCGTCCACGGAGTTCTCCACCAGCTCCTTCACCACCGACGCCGGGCGCTCAATGACCTCCCCCGCAGCGATCCGCGAGGCTACGTCCTGCGGCAATACCCTTATCTGCATAGCTGGATCAGGTCCTTGTCAACCTGTTGAGAGACACTCTGGCTATTCTACCATAGCGATTGGCGACGTGCCAGGGATGAGCAAGCCTGGTGTTCCAGCAGGCGACACCAGACCCGCTGGCCTTTTGAGCACTCCTGGTGTATCATAATAGCGCTAGACTGCCTCGTAACTCATGGCCATAGTCAGGAGATGGTGTAATGAACGAAATCGTGATTGTCGGAGGAGTGAGGACTCCCATTGGAAGTCATGGAGGGGGGTTGAGAGATGTGACTCCCCAGGAGTTGGCCAAGATCGTCATGGTCGAGGTCATGAACCGGACCGGCGTCGACCCCCATGTGTTCGATGACGTCATATTTGGGTGCTGCGGGCAGTTCTCCGACGCACCCAACATTGCCCACGTGGCAGCGCTGATGGCTGGTGTGCCCACCCACGTGCCTGGGTATACCGTGCAGCGCAACTGCGTGTCAGGAATGGTGGCTATCACCAATGCCTGCGCGGCCATCAAGGCGGGCGACGGACAGGCCTACCTGGTGGGCGGCACGGAATCCATGAGCTACGCCCCCTTCACAGTGCGAGGGGCTCGCTGGGGGCTGAAGCTGAGGAGCACCGAGTTCATCGATGTTATCTGGGAGGGTCTCACCGACCCCGTCTGCGACATGATCATGGGGTACACGGCCGAGAATCTCGCCATGTTCTACGGGATCAGCCGGCGGGAACAGGATGAGTTCGCCGTTCAGAGCCACAGGAAGGCCTTCATGGCCACGCGGATGGGCAAGTTCAGAGACGAAATCGTCCCCGTTCCCGTTGTCAAGCGGGTCGCTGGCCAGGAGGTGGCCAGAGAGGAGGTGGCCCAGGACGAGAACATCAACCCGGGCCTCACCGTGGAGAAAGCGGCCCTCTACCCCACAGTCTTCAAGAGAGGCGGCTTGGTCACTCCCGCCAACGCCTGCCCAATCTCCGATGGGGCGGCCGCGCTCGTGGTCATGGCCAAGGAGAAGGCGGATGAACTGGGGCTGGAGCCGATGGCCTACATCCGCAGCTACGCCTATGCGGGAGTCCCGCCCGAGATCATGGGCATAGGGCCCACCAAGGCCATACCGATGGCCCTAGACAAAGCGGGCCTCAAGCTCACCGACATCGACATCCTGGAGCTCAACGAAGCCTTCGCCGCCCAGGCACTGGCTTGCGGCATGGAACTGGAGAAGGACGGCTTCGATTGGGATAAGGTTAACCCCAATGGAGGCGCCATCGCCCTCGGTCACCCCGTGGGCTGCACCGGGTCGCGAATCACCGTCACCCTGCTCTACGAAATGATCAGGCAGGACGCCAGCCTCGGTCTGGCCACCGCTTGCGTAGGCGGCGGGCAAGGTGGCGCACTGGTGATTGAGAGGAAGTGAGGAAAGGGCATGGACTTGTATGAGAAGGCCCAGAGACAGGAGTTTATCGCCGCGGCTCAGGGGGTGTACGATAAGCTCAAGGACGACTTGCAGTCTGCCCACGACGGTGAGATAGTCGCCATCCACCCGGACAACGGTGAATACTTCTTGGGGCGGACCCTCAACGAGGCAGACGAGAGAGCCTATGCCAAGTACCCCGATGCCTGGCTGTATTTCGTCCGCATCGGATCGCCAGAGGCATCTCTTCCGTTGAAGACCTGGTAGTTGGCGGCAACGCCGAAGGAGGGAAGCGAAGGTGTACATCTTCAAAGCAGGAGTGGTGGGCGCGGGCTTCATGGGCGCCGAGATCGCCCAGGTCATATCCTATTCTGGGCTTCCTGTGGTCTTGAAGGACATAGACCAGGCCCTACTGGATACGGGTGTGGAGAGGATCCGCGAGATCTACCAGAGGCGAGTGGACAAGGGCAAAATGGATATGTCCACGCTGATGGAGAAAATGGACCTTATCCAGACCGCGGTCACCTATGAGCCCTTCACAGACGTTGACATCGTGATCGAAGCGGTGCCCGAAAAGATGGAGCTAAAGAAACAGGTATTTCGAGAGCTGGAGGAAGTCTGCCCGGAAGGAACCATCTTCGCCTCCAACACCACGGCCCTTTCCATCTCGGAGATGGGAGCGGCGACCAGGAAGCCAGATAAGGTGATCGGGATGCACTTCTTCAGCCCCGCACACGTGATGAAGCTGGTCGAGGTTGTCCCGGGCCTGGACACAAGCGAGGAAACTGCCAACGACGTGGTTATGTTCTCCGAATCGCTACGAAAGATACCGGTGGTGGTCCAGGAGTGCCCGGGTTTCCTCGTCAACCGACTACTCATGGCCTATCTCAATGAGACTGCCCTTTGCCTCGAAGAGGGAGCAGGGACGACCCGACAGATTGACGAAGCGATGGTCAAGTTCGGTTGGCCCATGGGTCCCTTCACCCTGATGGATATGATAGGTGTCGACATCTGCTACATCACCGGCAAGTATCTCTCGGAGGAGTACGGGGAGCGCATCAAGGCGGCCAAGATCTTCCAGAAGCTCTACGAGGCTGGTCGCTGGGGCGAGAAGGCCGGGGCGGGCTTCTACGGGTACGGAGCGAAAACCGATGAACCGGTGAACGAGATGGTCAAGCAGATCCAGTCGGAGCCTGGCGCAGTGATGGGAACCGAGTTCACCACCCACCGCTTGATGATGCCCATGATCAACGAGGCGGTTCTCTGCCTGCAGGAGCACATCGCCTCTGCTGGCGATATAGATATGGCTGCGATTGCCGGCATTGGCATGAAAATGGGCGACGAACGTATGGGACCTCTGGCCATGGCAGACCGGATGGGTCTCGACTTGGTTTTGGAGAAGCTGGAGCAGTTCGAGCGCGATTTGGGGCCTAGATTCCACCCCGCACGTCTCCTGCGGCTCCAGGTGAGAGCGAACCACCTCGGTGAGAAGACAGGCAGAGGATTCCTGGAACACATAGGCTGATCAGAGCGTGCGAGACGGCGCGCAGCCCACTGAGCGGGGCCTTGCACACCACGCGGTGATTGGAAAGGAGCAAGAGATGGCCGAGAGGCAATACGTGAAGGTGTCCATAGAGGATCGCGTAGCCATTCTCACTATCGACAACCCCCCTGTCAACATGATCTCAGTTCCGGTGATGAACGACCTACTGCCCGCCTTGAATGAATTGTTTGCCGATGACGACGTCAAGACCATCGTTATCACTGGCGGCGGCCAGATGGTTTTTGTGGCCGGCGCTGACATCAACGCTATCTTGCAACTCAAGACCCCTGCCGAAGCCAAGGCAATAGTGACTCAGGTCCATGACCTGTTCCAGAAGATCGAAAACTCGCCCAAGCCCATCATCGCCGCCATCAACGGCCACTGCCTTGGGGCGGGGAACGAACTGGCCATGGCCTGCCACATGCGCATCGCCAATAACAGGGCTATGTTCGGACAGCCGGAGATCGGGCTGGGTATCATTCCCGGCTTCGGCGGCACCCAGAGGCTGAGTCGGCTGGTGGGCAAGGGCAAGGCACTGGAATTGATTCTCACCGGGGACAGGATCACCGGTGCCGAGGCTGCCAGCATTGGCCTCGTGAACAAGGCCGTGCCCGGCACAGAGGTGATGAAGACCGCGATGGGCCTGGCCAAGAAGATATCGTCCTATGGCAGGCCAGCCATCGCTGCCGCCGTGGAAGCGGTCAACGAAGGAATGCAGGTCAGCCTGAGCGAGGGCCTGGAGATAGAAGCAGACAAGTTCTCTAGCCTGGTGGAGACGCAAGACATGCGGGAGGGCCTCACCGCCTTCCTGGAAAAGAGACAGCCTAAGTTCCAGGACAAGTAGGAGGGGACGTCCATGGACTTCGCCCTTACCGAAGAACAGCAGATGTTCCAGGAGCTGTTCCGCGACTTCGCCCAGACCGAGGTAGCCCCGCTGGCTGACACCATCGACCGAGAGGAGAGGCCGCCCCTGGAGACGTTGCGAAAGGCAGCCGAGATGGAGTTGATGGGATTGCCCTTCGCCGAGGAGTACGGCGGCGCTGGGATCGGGCCGCTTGCCTACTGTCTCCTGGTGGAGGAACTGGCCAAGGTTTGCCTGGCCACAGCCTGCTGCCTGGGCAGCCACACCTCCTCTGGAGCCATGGCCATTAGCCTCGGCGGCACCGAGCAACAGAAGACCACGTATCTCACGCCTCTGGCGCGAGGCGAGAAGATAGGCGCCTTCTGCGTGTCCGAGCCCGATGCCGGCTCGGACATCTCCAGCCTGCGCATGACCGCTGTACGAGAGGACGATCACTATCTGCTCACCGGATCGAAGACTTATGTGACCAACGGTGACATCGCCGAGATCTTCACCGTGTTCGCCCAGACCGGAGCCAGAGAGGGGAAAGGCAGCATAAGCGGATTCATCGTGGAGAAGGGCTACCCTGGTTTCAAGGTGGGTCGAACTGAAAGAACGATGGGGATCCGCGGATGCCACGTAGCACAGCTCTTCTTCGATGGCTGTGCGGTGCCCGCCGAGAACCTGCTGGGCGGAGAGGAGAACGGGCTGGGCCAGGCAGCCAACACTATCGCCCGCACCCAGGACTTCGCTCGGTTGAGCATGGCTGCTATCTGCCTGGGCGCGGCGGAGGGGGCCAAGGACGCGAGCTTGAGGTTCGCCAAGGACCGGGAGCAGTTCGGCGTGCCCATCGCCAAGAAGCAGGCGATTTCCTGGATGATAGCGGACATGGCCACCGAGATCGAGGCTCTGAGATATCTGGTCTACAGGACAGCTTGGGCGTGCGAACAGGGCGAGAGGTATACACGGCTGGCGGCTATGGCTAAGCTCCTGGGGTCTGAGGTGGCCGGCAGAGTGGCCAATAAGGCAGTGCAGCTTCATGGCGGCGCGGGCTATATTAGGGACCTGCCTATCGAGCGAATGTACCGAGACGCGCGCGTGACCCGCATTCTGGAGGGCACCAGCGAGATCCAGCGTTTCATCATCGCCTCAGACATCTTCCGAGAAGAGGACCTGCTCCTGGAGCCATAGCTTGCTACCCCTGTCCACCAATCGATTGTCTGGAACGCCACCTCGGAAAGCTGCCCCATGCAGTGTGTCTTCTGCCGCATAGTCGCTGGGGAACAGGCCAGCGACATCCTATACCAGGATGACTCAATAACGGCCTTCCGGGACATCAGGCCACAGGCACCAACCCATATCTTGATCGTCCCCAACGAGCACGTGTCGTCGATGAAGCAACTCCTAAAGAGAGACGGTTCGTTGCTGATGGCCATGTTCTCCAAAGCGCACGACCTGGCAGAAGCTTCCGGACTTGCGGGCCGGGGTTACCGTCTGGTGATCAACACAGGTCCCGAGGCGGGCCAGGTGATTGACCACCTGCATCTGCATCTGCTGGGCGGTAAGCCCATGCGCCTGCAGGGGATGGCCCTGCGATGGAAGGACGAGATGCCCTAGCGGCCCCGGAGGAGAGCTGTCCATGGAACTAGTCATAGTCAAGATAGACAAGCCAGAGGACTCCAATGTCATCCTCGGTCAGTCGCACTTCATCAAAACGGTGGAGGATCTGCACGAGGCCCTGGTCAATTCGGTTCCAGGGATACGGTTTGGGCTGGCCTTTTGCGAGGCCTCTGGACCATGCCTCGTACGAGCCAGTGGCAACGATACTGAGTTGAAGAAGCTAGCTCAGGACAACGCGCTCGCCATTGCGGCGGGCCACACCTTCATCGTGATCATCAAGGAGGCGTTTCCTCTCAATGTTCTGGGTGCCATCAAAATGGTCCCTGAGGTCTGCTCGATCTTCTGCGCCACGTCAAACCCGGTTGAGGTTGTCATCGCCGAGACCGACCAGGGGCGTGGGGTGCTGGGCGTCATAGACGGCTTCAAGCCCCAAGGCGTGGAGACGGAAGATGATGCCGCGGACAGAAAGCAGTTCCTACGGAAGATCGGCTACAAACTCTGACCGTATCCCAGGGTTGGTGACCGCCCCCAGACAATCCAGGAGCGAAGCATGGGACTGAAGGAAACACTGGAGAGTGACCTGAAGGAAGCTCTCAGGCACAGGGATGAGACGCGGAAAACCACGCTGCGGCTCGCTCTAGCCGCCATCCACAATGCAGAGATCGCGAAGCGACAGCAACTGGAGGAAGACCAGCTAGTCGCCGTTGTGGCCAAAGAAGCGAAGCAGAGACGGGAAGCCGCAACCCAGTTCGCGAAGGGAGGTCGCCAGGACCTGGTGGCCCAAGAAGAACAAGAACTCCAGATTCTCATGGAGTATCTGCCCAGCCAGTTGTCAGATGAAGAGATAGAGGCCCGGGCGCGGGAAGTCATCGAGCGGGTGGGTGCTTCCAGTCCCGCCCAAATAGGGGAAGTGATGCGCGTTCTCATGCCCGAGATGAAAGGCAAGGCCGATGGGCAGGTGGTCAGCGCGGTTGTCAAGTCCCTGCTGAGCACAGCTGACTGATCAAACCTTCTTTCCGCAGACAGGTATCTGGCCCCACGACGGAGTCACTTACCGAGCCATGGTGGAGCGCTTTCGAGCGCTCCCTTGTTCGACGGTAGCTTGACGGGGTACGAACTACGTGTCACCCGAAGTCGCTGACAAGTCACCCAATGCAGTCACGGCAGCAGAGCGCATGACCAAACGAAAGGCCCTTCGTATCTTCCTGTTCTGCATGGCCTTGATCCTGGCTCTGAGCTTCATCCTGGTCTTCCAGTTCCTGCCGAGCCAACTGACCCTCGAGGTCGGGGATGTTAGCCCCGGTGACATCCGTTCTCCGACCAGGATCACGTACGTCAGCGACATCCAGACCCAAGCCGCGCGCGAGCAGGCCGAGAAAGCCGTGGGCGAAGTATACGACTACGACCCCACTGACACCAGCATCGCCCGCGAGCAGATCAATCACGCCAGAAGGATCTTCGACTACGTTGACTCCGTCCGCCAGGACCCCTACGCCTCAGCCGAGCAGAAGGTGGCCATGATCTCCGCCATATCCGGCGTGGACTTGACACCCACCGTGGTCTCCGACTCCGTCACCCTGGACGACGAGGCGTGGAACGATGTAGTGGCGAGAACCGTAGTGATCCTGGGCGAAGTGATGGGACAGGAAATTCGGAGCGACCGCCTGGGCGACGTCAAGGAGACCGTGCATGTCTTCGAACCGGACCTCTCGGATAGCGAGACCGCTCTGGTCGAAGCCTGGGCGCGCCAGTTCATAGTCCCCAATAGTCTGCCCGACCCGGAAGCCACCCAGCAGGCGCGGGATAGGGCTCGTGAGGGGGTTCAGCCGGCGTATGTCACCCTCGAGGACGGAGAGATCATCATCCGCGAGGGCGAGGTCGCCAGCCCTCTTGCTCTAGAGACCCTGGTCAAACTACGCCTTCTTCAGCCCCGCGTGCGCTGGACCGACATTGTGGCGCGCGTGCTGTTCACCTCTTTGTTGGTTTCCATCCTGGCTCTGTATCTAAGCACGTTGCATCCGGATTTCTGGGACAACTGGCGCGACCTCCTGCTCCTCGGCCTATTGGTCGTCCTTTCCGTGCTGGCGGCGAAACTGATGATCCCCGGCCACGTCGTGTTGGGATACCTGTTCCCTCTGGCCACCGCCTCCATGCTTCTTACCGCCCTCGTCAACGCAGAAATCGCGGTCGTGTTGACAGCCATACTGGCCCCGCTCATCGGACTTGTGGCCGGCGGCTCCTTGGAGTTCGCGGTGTACTCCTTCGCCGGAGGAGTAGTTGCCTCTCTGAGACTCCACCGCATTGAGAGGCTGAACGCATTCCTGTGGGCAGGTCTGTACAGCGCGCTCAGCAACCTATGTGTCGTGTTAGTCTTCCGAGTGATGGAACAAGACCATGACCTCGTAGGAACGCTACAGATCGCCGGGGCCAGCGTGGCCAACGCTGTGCTGGCCATGAGCCTCACCCTGGGCGGGTTTTTCCTGTTCAGCAACCTCCTGAACATCACCACCTCCCTCCAGTTGCTCGAGCTGGGGCGCCCAACCCATCCGCTCCTGCGGGAACTACTGGTCCAGGCGCCCGGCACGTATCACCACAGCCTCATGGTCGGGAATCTCGCTGAACAGGCCGCGCAGGCAGTGGGAGCGAATTCGCTGCTGGCCAGGATTGGAGCGTACTACCACGACATTGGCAAGATGCTCCGGCCCTACTTCTTTGCCGAGAACCAGACTGATGGGGAAAACCCCCACGATCGTCTGGAACCCGAGACCAGCGCCCAGATCATCACCTCGCATGTGAGAGACGGGCTGCAACTGGCCAGGAAGTATAGCCTGCCCGAGGAGATACAGGACTTCATCCCCCAACACCACGGTACCGCCTTGTCCAGCTATTTCTTCCGCGAGGCTTGTGAGAATGCCAAAGGCTCGCAACAGGCCGATGCAGAGCGATTCCGCTACCCCGGGCCGAAGCCCCATACCAGGGAAGCTGGCATCCTCATGCTGGCCGACGAAGTGGAAGCGGCGTCCCGGGCCAATCGACCTCGTTCGGTCGAAGAGATCGAGGAACTGGTTGACCGACTGGTTCGCAGCCGCGTCGAAGATGGTCAGCTTGATGGCAGCGACCTGACCCTCAAGGACCTGCAGACGGTGAGGGAGACCTTCGTGAGCGTCCTTCAGGGCATCTACCACCCCCGCATCAAGTACCCTGAAGACGCCGGACAAGAGAAAGGGACCGAGCAGATAGTTGAGAATCGAGCTAAGCGTTCAAAAAGATCCGCAGTTCGAAGAAAAGGTAGACGACGAGCATCTCAAGCAGATCGCCGAGAGAGTGCTGGGTGAGGAAGCCCTGAAGCATCCCACGACGGTTGGCCTCCTCATCACAGACGATGAGACTATCAGGGGCTTGAATCTCCAATATCGCGGCCAGGACAGCGAGACCGATGTTCTGGCCTTCGGGATGATTGATGATCTGGATGGCTTCGTATCTCCCCCCTCTCTTCCACCTCAGCTGGGCGATGTGGTAGTGTCCTACCCTCGAGCTGCAGAACAGGCGGCCGAATACGGCCACTCCGTCGAGGAAGAGCTGGACCGCCTGGTCATTCACGGGCTCCTCCATCTCCTGGGATACGATGATGAGGAGGAAGCGCAGCGCCAAGAGATGTGGGCCAAGCAGGAGGCCCTACTCGAGTTCACTCGTGCCAGCACAGAATGAGGGCCACAGCACGCCTGTGGCTTCGGAAGACCCATCAACCAGTCGCTGACGGTCCGTGACTGCAAAAACTGCTGGAGAGACGATGAACGGTCGCGCAGGAAACCTGCTGGAGAGCTTCCAACACGCGTTCGCTGGCCTCTGGGAGACCCTGAAAACGCAGCGAAACGCCCGCATCCACCTGTCCATAGCAGTCCTGGTCGTCATTGTGGGGCTGGCGCTAGAGCTGGATAGCCAGCGCTGGGCCATCATCGCGCTGACTGTGGGCTTCGTCTTCGTCTCAGAGCTGTTCAACACCGTCATCGAAGCCGCCATCGACCTGGTGACCGAGGAATACCACCCGGTGGCCAAACAAGCCAAGGATATTGCGGCTGGCACCGTGCTCGTCTCCGCCATAGTGGCGGTTGTGGTGGGACTTCTCGTGCTCGGGCCGCCGCTTCTGGCCCGGCTAGGACGGTAGTAGCCATGCCCAGCAATCGTTACGACGTAGTCGTGGTGGGAGGCGGGCCTGCGGGCGGCACGGCGGCCTACGAGTTGTCTCGCCAGGGGATTCGGGTCCTGCTACTGGAGAAAGAGAGGCTGCCCCGTTATAAGGTCTGCGCAGGAGGCCTTACCTTAAAATCAGCGCAACTGTTGGACTTCGACCTTAGTCCAGCGTTTGAGCAGGAGATAGTCAGAGGCCAATGCACGTTCAGATGTGGGACACCAGTGACGATCGAGTTCGGCGAGGTGGTGGGCTGGACCGTGATGAGGGATCGGCTAGACTACTTGATCCTTGAGCGGGCCTCAAGGGCTGGGGCCCAGATTTTGGACCAGCAGAGAGTCCAGCAAGTAGAACTGTCCGGCGATGGCGCACTGGTCAGGGCCGACGGGCAGGAGTACGGCTGCTCCGTCGTCGTAGGGGCCGATGGGGCCAATGGCGTAGTTGCACGTTCTGCCGGGCTGATGAAACAGCGGCGCGTCGCCATCGCCGTGGAGACGGAGCTGAGTGTGCCGGACAGCGAGTTGGAGAAGAGAGTCGGCTGCGTCCACTTCGATTTCGGCAGCGTTCCCAGAGGCTATGGCTGGGTCTTCCCCAAGAGCAAGCTCCTCTCGGTGGGCGTGGGCACTTTCGTTGGCCAAGCGAGGAACCTGAAGAATGCCCTGCTCAGCTTCCTGGACGCCCTCGGGGTCGGACATACGCGGCAGGAGATGCCCATCAGAGGACACCCGGTGCCCCTGGGCGGAGAAGAGTGTGTCCTTCACAGCGGCAGGCTTTTGCTCGTCGGCGACGCGGCCAGCCTGGCGGAGCCGATGACCGGCGAGGGCATATACTACGCGGTGAAGAGCGGCCAGATTGCCGCCACAACCATCTGCGACGCGCTGCGGAACAGTGCTATCGACCTAACCTCCTACACATCGTGCATTAACGAAGAGATAACGCAAGACCTCAAATACGCGCGCCGGCTAGCCTGGCTGCTCTACCGCTTCCCTGGCCTCTGCTTCCGCTTCTTCGTGCGAAGCTCCCTGGTCGAAAGGAGAGTGGCCGATGTTCTCTACGGCCGCTCCACCTACCAGAGCCTGTACTACGACCTCCTGAGGAGCGGTCCCAAAATCCTCCTGGACGGGCTGCGGTAGCCCTGACCCGCACGCCCTCCCCAATCGCAGCGCCACCGGCCGCCGTCCCTGGGGCGTCCCCGGTTACTGGGGCATGGCCTGTCCGGGCTTTCGATCGCAGCGACTGTACAATAGGTATGCCGCCAGACCGAAGAGGAAAAGAAGGGGTCCCACGGTCGCTCCGGCGATGAAAGCCCAGCGGCGCTGCTCAGAGGATGAAGTAATCCGCAAGCCTCCCCTGTTGCGCATAGTATCCACCAGACCCTCGCGCAGCCGCTGTCTGTGGGCAGGCAGGGGCCTCACTGGCGGGAAAAGCTCCGTCACCTCTTCGGCCAACTTTTCCAGGCATGGATCTTCGTTCTTTTCGGCGATCGGATTCATCAGCGGGACTCTTTGTCTGGTCACTCTCTATCAGGGAGCCTGCTCGCCGCGGGCCCGTACGCCCTGCCCAGCAGAGGCCCGATCACACCTTGTAGAAACACAGACCGATGGTTCCAGGGCCGAAGTGCACCGTCAGAGAGGCACACAACTCACAAAGGTAAGACTCCTGAACGTTGAATCTCTCCCGGGCCCTCAACAGCATATCCTGGCCAACCTCAGGAGATCTGGCGTGTATTATCCCCATGTTTATGGGAGCCGTAGTGCCGACTCGCTCCTCGGCTATGTCCAGCAACCGATCCAGGGACTTTTTCCGGGTCCTGATCGTCTCCGCTGTGTCCAACAGGCCATCCTTGAGACCAATGATGGGCTTCATCTTGAGTATGGAGCCCAGCGCAGCGCTCAACCCACCAACTCGACCGCTCTTCCGTGGGTACTCCAGGTTCTCCAGCACCAGGAGCACATTGATTCGAGACCTGATTTCGTCCAGGCGGGCAATGATCTCCTCCGGCGTCTTGCCAGCGCGAGCCATCCGCGAGGCCTCCACACACGCGAAACCGAGGGCAGAAGAGCCCGCCAGACTATCGTGGGGGTAGACCTTGACTTCGGCCTTCACCTCTTCGGCAGCCTGGTAAGCGGACTGATAGGTACCACTCAGCTTGCTGGTGACATGCGTGGAGATGATGGCATCGGCGCCTTCCTCTCTGGCCAGACGACGGTAGGTTTCGGCGAACGCGCCGATCGATGGCTGTGAGGTCGTCGGCAAGACGCCCGTCTCCTCTATCTTCCTATAGAAGAGGTCCCAATCCATATCGACACCCTCCTGGTAGGACTCGGTGCCGAACTGGATATTGATGGGCACGATGGTGATGTCGTACTCCTCCACCATCTCAGGCGTCAGGTCACACGTTGTGTCCGTCACTATCTTGATCATGATCTCTCCTCCCCTTTCTTTGCGGGTGGGTGACCTCCAGAGAGTCACCGCACACTATCTACATCCCTCTTCTTTCCAGATCCTTCCTCAGGGCGGCGAGGGTGCGGTGATAGAGGGCCTTGACCGCCCCCTCGGTACGCCCGATCACCTTGCCTATCTCCTTGTTGCTGAGTTCCGTGGAGTACTTGAGCACCAGCAGCTCCTGCCTATCCTCAGGTAGCCTCTCCAGGGCTTGTCTTAGCGCCTCGGCGCGTTCGCTGGATTCCACAAGCTCTAGAGCCGAATCCCTGCCCCTCCCCACCATGGCCAATTCATCCAGGGGGATGCCGGTGCGCCGCTTTCGGTCCCGGTGCCAATTGGCCACCAGGTTATGGGCGATCCGATACAACCACGCGGAAAAGGGTAATCCCCTGTAGCGGTACCGGTCCAGGTTGGCTAGAGCCTTGTAGAAGGTCTTCGCCGTCAGATCCTCGGCATCGTATCGGTCGCCCGTACGATAGAATATGTACTGGTATATCTGGTCCACGTATCTTTCGTAGAGGACGCCAAAGGCCTCCGGGTCTTCCTGGGCCCTCTCCACCAGAGTCTCTTCAGGCTCGGTCAAGACGTTGCTCCATCTCGCCTCCGAGCGTCCTTACCAGTAGAACACCCTGTGGCCATCTCAGTTACGAAGCCGTGCCGGCTTTGCGAACATCAGCCCTTCACAATAACGGGTGTCAACAGCACCCGGTCGCCCTGAGAAGACTGCCCCTCGACAACGGGCAGCCGCTCGAGTTCTGGATAAGAATACAGGCCAACCTCTACCTGGTACGTGCCTGGGGCCAGATCCGCCGGAAGCGTTAGCACATACTCATCTCTGAGAGCCTCCCCCACCGGCCAGGCCGTTGGACGGAAGTACTGGTTGAGAGGAACCTTATCATGACCGGCTACCACCTTGCCGCCCCCCAGCAGATGCACAAACGAGTGGTAGTCCCGCTGGAGTCTGCTCAGCGCCCGCCACTGCAAGGTCAGATGGATATCCTCGCCAGGAGCGAAACTGGCATCGTCGATGTCGAATCCCACCAACTCCACCTGGTCGTCGAAGTTGGCCGTCAGCGGCTCATACGTAAGCGGCGCGAACTGGAAACCCTCCTCCTGGTGCCGCGGCGAGAAAAGCAGCACCCTGACCCCGGTCTTTCCGGCGAAGGATTGTGCATCGGCTATCTGCCCGTAGGTCCATAAGTGGGCAGGGATGAGATTCTGGGGGTCAGTGATCTCGTTGCCCGACAGCACCAACCACACGCGTCCACCGACTCGATCGCTGAGCAAGCCATTCAGGCCGGCCACGACCTGCTCCTCGTCGAGCCATTCGCCAAAGCCCGGCAGGTCAACCCACGTTAGATGCCCCCGATAGTACGGCATGAGCGCGGTGTATATCCCGCCTCCACTCATCACCAGCGCATCCCCCTCCCGCTCACGGTTCGTCACGTACAGCGCCGCTGAGCGGAAGTCGTCTCGCGCATACTGGGGAGAGAAGTAGTAGTTGTCCAACGCCTGGGCCCAACAGGGAGCTACCGCCGCCACCACCAGGGCCAGCGTCGCCGCCGCCGTACCTCTGACCATTGCTCTGCCGCGGCGCAGCGCCGACCAGAGTGAAGCTGACCCCGCGGCCACCAGCAGGTACACCGCCGGCGCTGCCATGGCCAGGTACCGACTGACGTACAGCTCGCGCCAGCTGGAGAGAACGAGCATGCCCGCCAGCGGGATGACGAAATAGAGCGCCAGAAGGACACCATGCCACCGGGGGCGCAACATGACCAGTCCCACCGCCGCAGCGAATGCCAAGCCTACCATCACCGGCCAGGCTTGTCCCACTGACAGGTTGCCCCCGCTGCTGAGATGGTACCACAGGTCCACAATGATCTGGCGGGCACTTAGAGGGCTCCTCCAGAAACCATACCTGTCTGCCGCCGAGGACCTGGCAAACCCAATCAAGGGCAGACAGGCTACCAGCGCCGCCGCCTGGGCTCCCATGCTGGCAAGGACTACGTCCCTGCGCCGGGCTCGAATGGCGTGGTACACGACCGCTAGGAGGCCCCACGGGAGCAGGAGAACGCTGAAGTAGTGCGCGTACAGGGCAGCGACCATGGAGGCCCCATAGAGAACCCAACCCCATACCCGCTGTGGGTCACGGAGGGCCCGCAGCAGCAAGTACGACGATAGCAGGCTCAAGAACAGCCAGAGTGAGTATACCCGCGCCTCCTGTGCGTAGTAGACCAGGAAGGGCGAGAAAGCCCCTATCGATAGCGCCACGATGCCCGTGTCAGCGGTCCCTAGACAGCGACCGAGCGGGAATAGAAGTGCCACAGCCAGGACGCCGAAGACGACCGAGAACAAACGCGCTGAGAACGGGGTCTGCCCGACCAAGGCCATCCAATAGTGCAGGGTGAATGAGTGCAGAGGGAGCCATCCCACGGGGTTCTGTTCCACCAACTGAGTCACGCTCTGGCTGGCCAAATGCACCGCGAAGCCCTCATCAAACCAGAAGCTCTGAGCATCGAGGCGGTATATTCGCAGCCCCAAGGCCACGAGTAACATCACGTAGGCAGCGACGCGTGTCCAGGGCACTCTCGAACGGATCCCCGCACTCCTCACACTTGCTATCGAATTCCGGATATGACCCGTGCGTTATCAAGCAACTATATCACAGGGCGGTGGGCCGAGCAATCACCGGCCGAAGTTGGGGCAAAGCCGTGAGCCCCATCTCCCTTCGGCCCATCCTGAGCCGCGCCCTGAGTAGTTCCAAAGGCGCTGGCCCGGTGTGTTCAGGCTTGCGCCCGAAGGTCATGGGCGGCGGAATCGGCGCTCCACGGTGGCTCAGCTCTCTTCTGGACACCCTCCGCCACATGGGTGTAGCTCGTCGCCAGAGATGGTGTTATAATGGGTGAATCCTGTCAACATGGGAGGGTATGATGAGTGCGACTGGACAGGACGGGACCAGGATTGTAGTCACAGGGCTCGGCGCCATCTCCCCGTTGGGTAACGATGTGGAGACCCACTGGGATGGTGTGGTCGCTGGGCAGTCCGGGGTTGGCTACATCACCCACTTTGACGCCAGCGAATGCCCGGCCAAGATAGCGGCAGAGGTGAAGGGGTTCGATCCTCTGGACTACATGGACCAGCGCGAGGCCAAACGGAGTTCGCGCTTCATCCAGTTGGCTACTGCGGCCGCCCTGATGGCTCTCCGCCACGCCCACCTGGACCTGTCCGGAGAGGATCCCACCAAAGTGGGGCTGGAAATAGGCAGCGCCGTCGGCGGAATGGGCATCGTCGAGGAGCAAGCGCAGATCTTGAAGGAGCGTGGTCCGAGACGGATCCAGCCTACGGTCCTGCCTTCGGTGTTGCTGAGCATGGCGCCATGCCAGATGGCCATTTCACTGGGCGTCAAAGGCCCTGTTTCCGCACCGGTGGCCGCCTGCGCCACAGGCGTGATCGCCATCGGCGAGGCTTCGCGGCGGATACAGCGCGGCGATGTAGAGGTCATGATTGCCGGCGCCTCCGAGTCGGCCGGTTCGCCGCTGACAATGACCTGCCTGGCCCGCCTTGGGGCCTTATCCCTAAACGACACGGACCCGCAGGGGGCGTGCCGTCCTTTTGATGCATGTCGGGACGGCTTCGTCATGGGTGAAGGCGCCGCAGTGGTGGTGTTGGAGTCCCTCAAACACGCCTTGAAGCGAGGGGCGCGTATACTCGGGGAGATCATGGGCTA
>DATEXS010000284.1:0-4886 GCA_035256725.1 Anaerolineae bacterium | reverse complement strand
GACTGGCGCCAGTTCAGCCCAAACCAGCCCGCCCTGCTCTCCTGGTCCCTAGACCCCCAGACGGAGCTGGATCGAGATGAGAAACGAGACCTGATCCTTGGGCCATTGGAGCCGGGGTTATACTACCTCAGCTTGGGATCTCCCGAAGGGGCGGGAGACAGGCAGATACTGATCTCCAGCGGGACGGCCCTCACCCTGAAGCGGACATCAACCCAGGCCTTGGTGTGGGCCACCTCTGTGAACGAAGGTCATCCCGTCGCAGACCTCCCTGTGGTGCTCTATGACGCACGGGGACAGGTGTTGGCAACGGGAGTCACCGACGAGAATGGCCTGTTCTTGGCGGATCTCGTTGCTCCCTTGGAGAGGCTGTACGTTTTCGCGCCAGGGGAAGGGGACCTGGGCGTTTGCTCTGATGGGTGGGATGAGGGTATCGAGCCGTGGCGCTTTGAAGACGTAGCGTGGCGCTGGGAGACGTCGCCTCGGAAGTACAGGGCCTTCCTGTACACCGATCGCCCGACGTACAGCCCTGGACAAGAAGTGAACTTCCGAGGCGTCTTTCGTGTTGATGGGTATGACGCCTACAGGGGGCCTGAGTTGGGCACACTGGTTAGCGTCACCGCGAGCAACTATCAGGGTGACGTGATCTCCCGAAGCGATCTAGAGACCGGCCCGTTTGGCACCATTCGTGGCTCCTTCCAGCTTGATGAGGAAGTCAAAGAGGGCGAGTACTTGTTGATAGCCACTGTCGGAGGCGAGCAGTATCAGGCTGCCTTCCGGATCCAGCATTACGAAGAAGAGCCCTTCAGAGTGGACTGGGATGTCGAGCGAGACCTGTACGTGATCGGGGAGATCATCTCCGGCACCGTCTCCGCTGAGTACGAATTCGGGGTGCCCGTCAGGGGAGCGAGCGTAGATTACACAGTCTACGCCAGTGAGTACTCCGCGCGGCCAGATGTCGATACAGGCCAGCCTGGCGGCTGCGAAGGCTCTTCCTGCTGGGCCTACGCACGAGAGGTGGCTGTGGGTCATGGTCTGACCGATGAGCAAGGTGAGTTCAAGCTGGCTCTGCGTGCGGACGCAGGGGCGCAGGGCGGAAGCCAACTCCTTACTCTGGAAGCCACGGTAACTAATGATGCTGGACAGCAGGTCAGCACCAGCGAGGCCTTGGCAGTGCACGCAGGGGAGTTCCACATAGACCTGCTGCCCGAGAGGTTTGCCCTCCTTACAGGGGAGCGGGCGATCGTAGCGGTGCAGACCACGGACGCGGAGGGCAAGGCGCTGGCAGATCTCGAGCTTTTCTACACCATCCAGGTCAGCGAGTGGGAGACAGTGCCGGGGAGTGTCCGGGGGGATACCTACTCCTCCTGGCAGGAGATTGCCACAGACGTGGAACGTTCAAGGACAACCACCGATGGCGAAGGACGGGCGCTTATCTCCTTCGTTCCTCGACAAGGCGGTGCCTACCGAGTGGAGGCCTGGGGCCGTGACGGAAGGGGCTCCCGGATTCTTGACGCAGCCGAGCTGTGGGTAGGTGATACCAGCAGATGGGTGGCCTGGCGCTTCTCAGAACATGATCGTGTCGCCTTGATCCCCGACAAGGAGAGCTACGCCCCAGCCGAGACCGCCCGGGTGCTGATTCAGTCGCCGTACAAGAGAGCCACCTGTCTGGTCACGGTAGAGGGCGCCGAGATACTGAGCCACCAACTGGTCGAGCTTGAGAGCAACAGTGCCATGCTGGACATCCCTCTGAAGGTAGAGTATGCGCCCAACGTCTTCGTTTCCGTTACCCTGATGCCACAGGACGTCGAGGCTGGCGCCTACGCGGGCTTCAAGGTGGGCTACGCCGAACTCGAGGTACAGTCGACAGAGAACCAGTTGCGGATCAGCATGACCCCTGATCAAGAGACCTACCAGCCAGGCCAGATGGCGAGCTTCACGATCATGACCAGAGACTACCTCAATCGGCCTGTCAGTGCCGAATTGTCGCTAGGAGTGGTGGACGCGCCTGTCCTTTCGGCCAGTGAAGACGCCAGGCTGGACATGGTGAATGCTTTCTACGGACCTCGAAGCCTGGCTGTTCGCACAGCGCAGTCTCTGGCGATTCATGCGGCCCGCAAGCTTCTAATCGAGGACTACGGGGGTAGTGGTGGGATAGGGGAGCAGGAGCTGCCGACAGAGTTCCTGGACCTGGCCTACTGGAACCCTGCCGTCGTGACCGACGAGCGAGGGGTGGGGCAGGTGTCGTTTCAGATGCCAGAGCATCCCACCACCATGAGGGCCTTTGCCCGGGGCGTCACGGCCAGCGGCCTGATGGGCGCGGCTGATGTAGAAGTCCTGGCATACAAGCCACTGGCTCTCTCAGCCAGCGCCCCATCTTTCGTGTACGTGGGAGACACGGCCATGATCAGGACCTTGATCGAGAACGCAACCGGCGATCCCCTGGCTGTGCAGGTCATAATGAGCGCCACTGCCGGGCTTGCCACCTCCGAGGCTCCGCGCACGGCGCTGGTGGAGGCGGGAGGGCGCGCCATTCTCGATTGGGCAGTGGAAGCCCAGGAGGCGGGACTGGCAACCGTGACTGTCGTCGCCAGCGCTGGGGAGGAGCACAGGGACGTTGTTCAGAGAGCCGTGTCTGTCCTGCCGTTCGAGGAGCAGACCAGGGTGATGGACGCCTACGTGGTGGAGGGAGAGGCGCCTCAGACGTTGAGCCTTCCTGCCAGCGCCGGGCCGGTGAGTCTGAGGATGGATGTCGCGCCCTCGTTGGCGGCGGCCCTGATCGGGAGCGTCGAGTACCTGATGGAGCAGCCGGTAGACTCCGTCGAGCAGACGGTGAGCTACTTCCTCGCCGGCCTCTCGCTCAATGGAGCGCTCGCGGAGCAGGGCATTAGCGTGCAGGGTCCGCTGTCGGAGCTGGCTGGGGCGGTGCCCAGTTGTCTTCAACGGTTGTATCGCCATCAGAATCGCGACGGTGGTTGGGGCTGGGTCGAGGGGGGAGAGTCGTTATCCCAGCAGACGGCCTACGCGGTCCTGGGGCTGAAAGAGGCCCGGGATGCCGGCTATCCGGTCAATGAACGGGTGCTGGAGGGCGGGTTGGAGTTCCTCCGCAAGGTCTCTGTGGAGACGCGCGATCTAGAGGAGAAGGCCTACATCTCCTACGTGCTGTCCGAATGCGGCGAAGGAGATCTCTCGCTGGTCCGCTCTCTGTCGGAGCGGAGGCGCCACATGGATCTCTATGCTCAAGCCTATCTGGTCCTGGCCCTCACTAACCTGGGCGACGAGTCCTCAGCTCGTCGGATCGCCGACGACCTGGCGGCTAGAGCGATAGAGACGGCGCACACCGCCCACTGGACCGAGGAGCGACATGACCTGGCAGAGATGTCCAGCGACGGACGAACGACAGCGATAGTCCTTCGCGCCCTTCTGGCTACCGACCCTGACCACCGGTTGCTGGGCAAGACGGTGAGCTGGCTGATGTGGGAGCGATACGGGGGGTTGTGGCGCAACACTTACGAGACCTCGGAGATTGTGGGAGCGCTGGTGGCATACCTAGTCTCCACCGGTGGGGGGGAGGAACGCACGGGGTACCAGGTCTATCTCGACCAGGAACTCCTGGTGGAAGGGCAGATCACCCCTGAGGGGATGATGGCACCTGCAGAACGTGTTACTCGCGAACTGGCTGCGGGCGAACACGCCATCGAGGTCGTAGGGGACGGAGCGGCGCCCCTGTACATATCAACGGTTCTGGAACACCAGGCCGCAAGGGACTTGGTGGAGGCGGCGCGATCATTGGACGGACCCCACGTAGAGAGGCGCTATGAGGTGGCCACGGTCGGCCAGCCTCTGGAGGGCTGTGCGATCGGGGATCTGATTCGGGTGCGCCTGCTGGTGGAGTTTCCCGAAGACGCGTGGTACGTGGTATTGGAGGACTCTGTACCCCCCGGCACAGAACTGGTGCGGATCAGCCCGCTGGTGACCAGACAGGGTGGGACGTCGGAAGATGGCTTTGGCGCCAAGGGCAGGGCGGATGTGCAAGGCGTGGCGTTCTTCACCGACTGGCTTCCGGCGGGCGTCTACGAGTACAGCTATCTCGTTCGGGCCACAACTGTGGGGGACTTCAGAGTGATGCCTGCGGAGGCAAGCCTGATGTATGACCCTGGCATCTGGGGCAGATCCTCCAGTGGATCACTGCGCGTGGCCGGGCAGCCCTGATCCCAGACCAGGAGGGGCTGGTGGGAGAGTGGGGTAACGAACTGCACTCAGCCTTCGCGCACTTGGCGCGATCTCAAGGCGGGTCTCGCGTTGGCGTCGTCACGACACGGGTTTGCATCATATTGGCACGCGGCTTTGACATTTGTCGAGGGTGGTGCTACAATTGTGCTGTTTTCCTGCATTGCTCAACGGAGAGGAACACACGGGCTATGAAAGGGGGTGGTGGCGCGGCTGAAACTGATCAAGATAGAAGGCTAGATTGAGAGTCTGATTCATAGTAGTCTGTAGAAGGAGGAAAAGAGGATGTTTAGGAATCCCAAGATGTGGAGCGCCTTGGTTGTGCTGGGCCTACTTGTAGGCTTGGCCGCCTCATGCGCTGCCCCTCAACCCCCGGCGCCAGCAGGAGTTGACTTCGTCTTCGCGCAGGGCGCAGATGCCACCAAGCTGGACCCCACCGACGTGACCGACGGCGAGTCCATACGAGTCACCACTCAGATATACAACGGTCTGGTGCGCTTCAAGCCGGGAGAGACTCTGGTGGAACCCGACCTGGCGACGGACTGGACCGCCTCAGATGACGGGCTGGTGTGGGACTTCAACCTGCGGCAAGACGTCAAGTTCCATGACGGGACGCCCTTCAACGCCGAAGCGGTGGTCTACAACATGATGCGCCAGTT
>DATEXS010000283.1:0-2573 GCA_035256725.1 Anaerolineae bacterium | reverse complement strand
AGCTGGAGCTACAGTTGCGGGACAGCGCCGGACTTTGACCGGCTTCCCCTTTATGTCCTAGCGTCCGGGCATTGGACGCCCACGTCGCAGTGTATTCGATTTGACTACAGTATACAGCAGTTCCTTCCGGTTGTCAAGGAGGGGGCATCTCCGGCAATCACGTATCGGCATACCTCGGCTGGTGGCTCCCCACTTGCGCGGGTCTTACCTCACCACCAATACCGGACGCTGGGCGCCCAGCAGGATTTCCTCCGTCGTGTTCTTTAGAATGAAGCGCTGGAGCCCCGTAGCCACGTGTGCTCCGGTGACGATGAGATCGTAGTCCCCCTCCTTCGCCTCTGCGAAGATCTCGTCGACGACCAGGCCATGGCGGATCTTCGCTTCGCCCTTGACGCCGAGGTTGGCCAGGATCTGGAGATCCCTTCTGAGATGAACGCCCTCGCGAGCGCCTGACTGAAGAAGCTTTTCGCACGTCTCCTCCAGGTCGGTCAAGTCGGCCTCCAGACAGAGGGGCAGCTGGGACATCACGTGCAGCACGGTCACTGAGGCAGCAGTGAGAGCGGCGACGCGGCCACCAACCTCTGTGTCTCTCTCGCCCGCTTCCGCGCCGGCCGTGCAGATTAGTATCTTGTCCAGCCTTCGTCTCTTCCCCTTGACGATCAGTAGCGGCGAGGTGCAATAACGGGCCAACCGGGCAGCCGTGGACCCCAATAGGAAGCGGGTAAGGCCACGGCGACCCCGTGACCCGGCCACCACCAGGTCATACTGGTTCTCCTCGGCCTCCTTGAGTATCTCCTCTGCCGCGTGCCCCTGTCTGATCACGGTCTCGATGTGTGGCACATCCTCGCAGAGAGCATCGCTCGTTCTCTCCAGCATGCGGGTCACTTTCCTCTCGTCGTCATCCCGCTCTATGACCCCGAGGAGGGTGACCTGATCCCTGGCCTCTCTCGCGATCAAAGCCCCGAGGCGCAGAGCTTCACCGGCATGCTTGGACCCGTCTGTGCATAACAGAATCTTCATCTTGGGGTCCTCCCAGACATCATACAAGCATCAGAACTAATGGTGCCACCAGGATCACGGCGGTGAATAGGACTAGGTTTCGGGTCCGCCCCACGATCCTGGAGGTGAGATACAGAACCATCTTCTCAAATGGTTCGTACAGCAGAGCTAACACAAACAGGGAGATAATGGTGATGCTCATGATCTGCACAAGGACAACAGCAGTGGCGGCAGGGTTGTTCAAGAGCAGGGCTACCATCAGGGTGTCAATGAAGGTGGAGACATTAGCGCCCATAATGTAGGCGATCGCGTTCTCGCTCCTGATGTAGCCTCGGGCGGAAAGTGGTACCAGTATGCTCAGGGAGATGGAGACCGACATGGACAAGGCAGTCACCACCATACCCATGAGGAACATAACGATGGGCCGGTAGATCATCCTCGATACCTGCCCGAAGCGAGTGCTCTCCAACTTCAGTTCGGGGAGGGACCGATCGAGGAGGTTGAAGCTAACCAGGACGATGGCCACGCCAATGGCAAAGGTCAGCCACCCTGGGGCGTTGTGAACCACCAGTCGAACTATGGGGCCGTACACACTGTCCACCAGCGAGGTGACAGTGTAGGCGCCCTCCAGGCCTATGTGTTGTGCGACTCCTCGAGTGAGTAGCAGGTAGCTCAGCCCCAGGCCGGGGAGATGGAGAAAGGCGGTGATGACGAAGGACAGAAGGCCCATGGAAAGGCCAGCCAGACGTTCGTGCCCGCGAAGGACGTAGACAAAACCGATGAACAGCACGATGAAGGAGGCGCCGAGGCGGGAGCCGCTGATCATGGTCAGCGCCTCGAACTGCCCGATTGTGCCCGCATCGAAAAAGGCCAGGGCCACCGCCGCCACGGGGGATCCGCTCAGGATGAGATACGCAGAAAGCCAACCAAACCCCAGACTATTCGCAGCATTGTCTACGTGCAGCCACCCGCGGATGTAGGGGGCAATCACGCCGGCGCCCTCTTTGAGGAGTTGGATGGCCAGAATGAAAAGGGTTATGCTCAGAAAGCCCGTGCCGATCTTCTTCCAGTTGGGCCTTCTCACCGCTGGCTCCTGCGCCTACAGCTCGCCCCGCACTTCACGGTCCAGGCGGGTGAAGAACTCGTTCATGAAGAAGTGGCGGTCGGCGGCCATCTCCCTAGCCGTGGGGGTGAACAGAATGTCCTTGATGCGGGAAAGCTTGAAGGCAAACTCGTGAACGGGAGTATGCGCGGATGATTGGCGCTGCAGTGATGAGAGAAGACCCACGCGCTGAGCGTCCGCATACCCCGGTTCCACCTCGCCCCACAGACGCTGCCCTGTCAATCCACCGATCACGTACGCTCTGGCTACCCCAATGGCCCCAATGGAATCCAGCTTGTCGGCATCGAAGAGCACCTTGGCCTCCAGAGTCTGGGGGACGATGCCGTTGCGGAAGCGGTGAGCGGCGATAGCTTGAGCTATCTGCTCAACCATCTCAGGCGGCCAATCGCGCAGGATACCACGGGCCTTCTCCGCGCCCGCCTCCGCGTGGCAGCGGCCGCTGGCCAGTTCC
>DATEXS010000282.1:0-3209 GCA_035256725.1 Anaerolineae bacterium | reverse complement strand
CTCCTCCGTCTCCCATGCGGCAGGATTGTTAGCGATGCATTGGCGGCTGTCGTTCAATTCATCTTCGGCCCTGATGACGTGTTCGTAATAATCGCGCTGCCGCACGGGCACGCGTGGTGTTCCCCGCAGAATGTTGATACGTTTGGTCGCAGCGGCTTTGGATTGTCCCGCAGTCGCGCCGATACAACCAGGCGCTCGTCCATCGTTTGGCATGTAGGGGCGACCCGGCGGGTCGCCCCTTGAATGGCTCTAGAGATGGAGGGATGAGGTGAGCGAACAGGACACGAAGAAGATAGTCGGCATGCTCAACGAGGATCTCAAGGGAGAGCATGCGGCCATCGTGCAGTATCTCCGGCACGCCTATGCCATGGGCGAGGGGGAGATGGCCTGCGAGATCGAGGCCATCGCCAGGGACGAGATGCGTCACCTGGAGTGGCTGTCGGAGACCGTCGCGGAGCTGGGCGGCGAGCCCACGCTGGAGCGGGGTGAGATGACCATAGGGGGCGATAGCATCGCCGAGTGGATGTTGCGCGATGTGGGCCTGGAGCAGGACGCCATAGCCCTCTACGACAAGCACATCGCGGCCATCGACGATCCGAAGATCAAGAGACTGCTGCGCCGCATCGTCTCCGACGAGGTCTCACACCAGCACGACTTCGAGCACTTCGTAGAGAAGGCGAGCAAGAAGGGCATGAAGGCTATCGCCCCGCTAGAGGCTCCGGCCGGCAAACCCACTAAGATGGCCGAGATGCTCAACTGGGGAGTACGCCACGAATACACCGTGATCCTTCAGTACCTGTACCAGTCTTTCATGACACCTGACGAAGAGGTCGGCGAGCAGATGGAGGATCAGGCCATCAACGAGATGCAGCATCTGGGCTGGCTGGCCGAGGAGCTGACCGATGCTGGCAACGTCCCCGATATTCAGGAGACTGGGGTTGATCGCTCCAGGGAAACCGGGGATATGCTCCGTGCGGACATCGCTGTGGAGCGGGAGGTGACCAAGGAGTACACCCGCCAGATAGGAGAGGTGGATGATCCCGACCTGAAGAGACTCCTGACCCGCATCCGCGACAACGAGATCTACCATGACGAGGTGTTCAGCGACCTGTTGGACGAAGTGAGTGACTAGGAGAGGAAGATGCGCCTGAGAGTGCTCGGCCTGTTGGGCAGCCCGCGTCGCCAGGGCAACACCGAGCTGCTTCTGGATCAGGTTCTGGCGGGTGCTGCCAGCAAGGGGGCCCAGACCGAGAAAGTCGTCCTTTGTTCCCTGGCTATCCACCCCTGCGACGAGTGTGAAGGCTGCTACGAGACGGGCAGATGCATCGTGCAAGATGACTACCAGTTGCTGTACCCTAAGCTGATCAAGGCTGAACGGATCGTGTTGGCCGCACCCATCTTCTTCCTGGGTCTTCCAGCGCAGGCCAAGGCGTTCGTCGACCGTTGTCAGTGCTTCTGGGCGCGCAAGTACGTGCTGAAGGACCCGCTGCCCCGTACAGACACAGGTGTTCAGCGCCAGGGGTTTCTGATCTCCACAGCAGGCGGACCAGAAACCACTTTCGAGTGTGCCAGGCGAACCCTGAGGGCCTTTCTCGACACCCTGGACGCCAGGTACGCCGGGGAGTTGACCTTTGCAGGTATCGATGAGCAGGGCGCTATCTTGAAGCATCCCACCGCCCTGGAGGAGGCGCTGACCTTGGGGAAATCCCTGGCCGTTGGCGGGGAGGTATGATGGCACAACTGCTTGTAGTATATGAATCCCACACCGGCAATACGCGTAAGATGGCGCACGCCGTGGCTGAGGGTGCTCGACAGGTCCCAGGAGTGGAAGTGGCCCTCAGGAGTCTGAATGAGGTGAGGACGGAGGAGTTGGCCGGGGCGGAAGGCATCATCGTTGGCGCTCCGACCAGGAACACCAAGGTCCCACCGGCCATGGAGCAGTTCCTGGGGCGGCTGAGGCAAGTGCCGGTTACGGGCAAGCTGGGAGCGTCTTTCGGGTCCTATGGTTGGAGTGGTGAGGCGCCAGCACTGATCAGATCGAGTCTGGTGGCCCAGGGGCTACTTGTCCCCTGGGTGGGGGTGAGGGCCAAGAGAGCGCCCGACGCACAGGCCCTGGACAACTGCCGGGGGTTGGGAGAGTCTGTGGCCCGGCGCCTCGTTGGGGAGACCAGTTGAGGCCCATCTGGCCCAGATGAGGGGTCATCGAGCCTCGCGCAGGTGTGAGGGATGGCGGACACTCCCATCGAGAATACCCCATCAGCACAGGCGGAAGCCGGCCTGGAGATGGAAGATGGCGAGCAAGTTGAGACCCAGGAGGAGTTCGGCGAACTGGTTAAGTTCACCCTCGCGGGCTTCGTCGGTGGCTTGGCGTTGGGTGTCCTGTTGGATTCCTGGGGCCTGCAACTCAGCGCCATCGGTCAGTGGCTGGTGCGGACTCTCTCCGGTGAGGGGGAGAGCCTGCTGGAGGGGGTGTATGCCTTGCGCCAGAGGTATCGTCGCGCCAGAGGTACCATGGCTGAGGCCTACGGCTGGGGCAAGGTGCTGGGGATGACTGCGCCCTGGGTTGTGGACTGGGGAAGCCGCGCGCTGGGAGTCGATGTCTATGGTGTGCAAGGCTTCTATATCCCTTATCTGTACTCCATGAGCGATCAGATTGGCGCCAACTTGTCCGGGCTGGTCTATCTGCGGAGAACAGATGGCTCGTGGGGGGAGGCCCTCGGTCACTACGCGCGCCACCCGGTGCTGCTGGCCAGCTTGGTGGTAGTGCTCCTTGTTCCAGTGGGGCTGCTCGTTGCCCGCATCGGGGGCTTCAGCCCCACTACCCAGACCTACACCGCTCTGGAGGCGATCGCGGCCAACCTCTGCTGGGTGCCTCCTCTAGTGGGCGCAGTGCGAGAGCGGCTTGGCCGCGGCCCACGGGAGCCGTAGCGCGATTTGGCCAGTACTTCGTATGGGGACCGGGTGTGATTGTTCCCGTGCGGGATACGCTAGCGCAGGGTGAGGTGAGAACATGTTCTGGCGCCGCTCGGGAGGGGAGGAGAAAGTGAACTCGAATCGCATACCGCCGGGACAGCACCTGACTGACAGGTTCCCGGTGCTCCATTACGGCAGCGTACCCAGGTTTGACCCCCAGAGTTGGGATCTGAAAGTCTTCGGATTGGTGGACGAACCCCTTACGCTGTCCTACGATCAGTTCCTCCAACTGCCGA
>DATEXS010000281.1:0-2355 GCA_035256725.1 Anaerolineae bacterium | reverse complement strand
GAAGACGGCCCGAAAGTAGAAGTTGGCGCGTCGTATCTCCTCTGGCCTTCCGTCCACCAGCGCCACCCACCCAGGATAGTGAGCGTCGCTGAGTACCAGGTATCCGGGGCAGGCGGTCTCAGCTTCAACCGTGATTCGCTCGGCTGCATAGGACACCAGGAGCACCTGGTCTTCGCACTCCTCTCCGTATCGCTCAGCGGAGCCGCGCTCTCCGCTCAACAAGGCCTCAGATCCTGGCTCGAAGTCGTTGCTCAGAATTGCGGCGAGAAGCTCATCGTCGCTCAGAAAGAAACGGGCCCGATGCACCAAATAGGCCCTGGGCAGCACGTCCAGATTCTCGTAGATCTTCACGTCTCCACTGTGCACCAGACGGTAGTTTCCTTCGGTAGAGACGATGAGTGCTCGATGGGTGCCGGTGCGCTCGTCCAAGAGGGTGATGCCCCTCAGCCTGAACAGGCCTTGATCGGCAAGCCAGTGGATACGTATCTCCTCGAGGTATCTGGCACTCCCCAACTCGAGAAGTGTGTAGTAGTCGTTGCCTGCTGGGTTAGCTCGCCAGTGTCCGACGACCCGCGCCTCTGAATGGCGAGGCGCAGCGGCAGAATACTCTCCCTCCGCGGTGTCCTCGCCAGCGCGCAACAGGAAGGTGCTCTCGCCACCCTCCGCGTCGACGAAGGTGAGAGAAGCCACAGGTGCCTCCTGCTGTACCTTCTCAGCCCCCACCAGATGAGATACGACCCCCACCGCAGTGGTTGGGAACAATGGCACATCTCCCAGCGCCAGTTCGGACGGGCCTTCCCCGCCCAGGATCGCCCTATGCCCAAGGTCGTAGTACGCTCCGTCAACCCAGACGTCGTATGTCTTGTCGGTCAGGACATACTTGATGTTGAGCATGTTGAGCAATCGACCACTGGGGATCTCGGTGATGCGCCCCTGGAGGCGACCGTCGACAGATATCTCATCCGTCGGCAGCAGGAGACTCTCCCACTCCACGTAGCGGGCCAGAGGGAGTACCCCGCCGTCGTAGCCGTCGACGCTCTGTAGCCTGTAGAGCAAGGGGAGATTGGGGCTGAGTAGCTCCTTCTGTTTTGTGGCCACCAGATAGTGGTAGACCGCCTCTTCTGGGAGTTGGCCATCCAGCATCTGTTGGATATCGAGCAAGTCCCCTGGGTCGAAGGAGCCATCAGAGAAGCTGAGGAAACGATAGGTACTGGTGTCGGCTAGCAGGTTGGCCGCGGAGGTACGCAGGGAAGAGAAAGCCTGGGGGGCGGTGACCTGATTGTAGGGTTGGTAGCGGCTGGACAGAAAGAGCTCGAACGCTGCAAGTAGGACGATCAGCGCGAAGTACGGAAGTCTGCGCTGGCGACGCAGACCAAGCCAAAGAAGAGTCCCGCCCAGGAAGACTCCCGCCATCCAGTACACGGTCACCTCTGGCGCGGGGGGGTCTAGCGCAGAGAGCAGGAGCAGTAGCGCAAGGAGGGACGAGCCCGCTGCCAGCCATTTCGCACCGGGCCTCCTGAATTCGCTGGAGAGCGCCGCCAGTTGCTGCAATCCGTACCCTGACAGGAAGGCCATGCCAACCACGTAAAGGTAGAGCCAACGGGCCGGGACCCTGAACAGCCCGAACCCGGGGACCAGCCGATATAGGAGATAGTAGAAGGGATTGTATAAGCCCAGGGCCAGAAACAGCCCAGTCACGGAAAGGAGGACAAAGAAGCGCGCATGGCGGTCATGTCCGCTGCGCCAGATGCCCAGCAGAGCAAGGAGCAAGGGCAGGATGCCCATGTAGGCGACGTACTCGGAGAAGGGGTTATCGGCCAGATTGGGGAGCAGGGAACGATGTAGCGTCGCAGGGTTCAAGGAGAAAGATGCGGCCTGGCGGTAGGGCAAGCCAGCGCTCCGGATGGACAGCCTGGATAATTCCAGGGTGGGCAGGAGTTGCACGGCAGCCAAAGCCGCTCCCAGCGAAACGACCACAGCGAGGAGGGCTACACTTCGGCCCAAGCCGCGGGCTGGCTCACGAGGTGGGCAGGCCTGGACCAGGGGTCCATCCTGGCGCGTCAGCGGAAGGTAGACACTGTAGCATCCCAGCGCCACGAGGTTGATATATGAGGACTGAGTGTGTCCGGCCAGGAATTGGACTGCGACCACCAGGGAGGCCAGCAGGGCATAAAGCGGCCGGCCCTTGGTGAAGCTCAAGAAGAATAGCCAAAAGAGGAGAGGCAACCAGGCCAGGACGCTAAGTTGATTCACGTGCCCGGCCTGGGCCCCCAGAAAGCCGCCAAAGGCCAGCACAAGGGCAGACATCAGGGCAGCCCAAGGCCCGAAGCAGAGGACTCGCCGTGCGTATCCGTA
>DATEXS010000280.1:0-4840 GCA_035256725.1 Anaerolineae bacterium | reverse complement strand
GGTGGCGAACGACCAACTCTTCCAACGAGGCCTGGAGTTGCTTCGCGTGGGACAGTGGGACAGCGCCAAGGCTCGTCTCAGGGAAGTGCGCACGCGCTTCCAGGATGACCCTCTGGCCCTCTACTCGCTGGCTTTATTCTTCCAGAGGGAGGGTTCCCACGATCAGTCCATCGCCTGCGCTCAGCGTTTGCTTACTCTCTCACCCCAGGATTCCCTATACGACGCTCCGCGCCTCCTCCAGCAACTGCACTACCCCGTTCCTTTCGCCGATCTCATCGTGCCCCAGGCGCAGAAACGCCGTTTCGAGCCTCTACTCCCCTTTGCCCTGATCTGGCAAGAGAGCTGGTACGACCCGCTGGCCACCTCTTCCTACCCTGCCCGTGGCCTGACCCAGTTCATCGAGCCTACCGCCGACTGGGTGGCTGAGGAACTGGGCCTCACGGACTTCGAGTACGGCGACCTCTACCGGCCGGTGGTAGCCGTGGAGTTCGGGGGCTGGTATCTGGAGTGGATCCTGGACTACGAGGATGGGGAGGTCTTCCGCGCCCTGGCCCAGTACAACGCCGGCCCGGGCAATGTGGCCCGCTGGCACCGCGACGGGGAGGTCACGGACATCGACCTATTCGTCGAGGAGGTGGACTTCGCCCAGACGGAGGCCTTCATCCACAAGATCTACGAGCACTACTGGACCTACAGGAACGCGTACTACGGCCCACCCTCTTCCCCTGCCCCGAATTGAGTGGCCCGTCTCGTCTCACGTCGGCGAGCGTGACTGCCCGGCCCGCAGGACAGTCAATCCGATCTTGAAGCAGTCATGGTCAGTAGTCGGACGCCAGGCCCCTTGACCTGACGGAAGGTCGCACCCTGGCTGATCAGGGTGAGCACGAGATCCGTATCCACAACCTGGGTCCCAGAGACGACATCCACTCCATAGTCGAACAACACCGGCGATAAGGGAGTGCTGGGCCCCAGCACCATGACCGAGCTGTCCTCTCGGCACATGGCCAGCAGGTCATCCAAAGTGCGATTGATCAACGCCGTGCCGGTGATGGCCACCACGTCCGCCCGAGGGATCACCTCGCTCGCTTCCTCCGCTAGCAACTCCCCCTCGGAGGGTCGTCTCTCCAACACCCACAGCGTACCCACCTTATCCCGAAGCCGCGAGACGAAGGGGAAGCTTCCGACAATGGCCACCCGCCTCCCCCGACCTCGCTCTGTGAGCCAGTCCTCGGCGTTGAGCTCCACACACCTCTCCTCTGGCACGTCCAGAAGGGAGTTTATCGCCGCCACGCCTATGCTGGCCTCCAACAGGCTCTCCGAGCGGGCCAGTTGGGCCAACTCCAGCGCTGTCTGTTGATGCAGGGTGCCCACCCCACGCACCGACTGGTGTCCGTGGGGGCGTTGCTCGCCATGGATCGACGAGGCCAGCCCACAATGTCGGCTCACCACGGCGGTCCAGTGAACGCAGGTGCGGACCTCCCGCACCGCTGCGTCCTCGGTCAAGGATGCCAATAAGTCGTCCAGTACGCCCATGATCAGTCTCCGTCTGACTCGTCTGCGCCACCGAAGACCCTGAGAAACCGGTCCAGGGTGCTTCTCATCTCATCCAGTTCACTGGCCCAGCCCCGAAGGAACTCCTCTCCTTTGGGCGTGATCCGGTACACGCGCCGCGGAGGGCCTGCCCCTTCAGTATCCCACCGCGAGGTGACCCAATCCCACTCCTCCATCTCTCGCAATCCTCGGTAAACCACGCTGGGATTGAGGGAATCGTCGGCCAGGCCCACACTCTTCAGCCTCTCCCTCAACGCATAGCCATGCCCCTCGTCCTCCCGGAGCAGGAGTAAGAGGGAGGGCTGCACAAAGTTCTTCGTCCGCCGGGGGTAGGTCGCCACCCCAGGTCCTCTCCTTCTACGTCGTCTTCCGTCAGGCATGCACTACCACCCATTCCCAGCCGATTGCCCCGTGGGCCTAAGTGCTATCAGCACTTACATTATATGTGACTTTACTCCCCCTATCAAGCAGTCGTCAAGCGCGATGCACCGGTTGACACACCACACAAAGCGCAGTATACTTAGTGCGCTCGCCACTAGATATGGCATGCCCGCTTGCACAACCCACAACATTTCGGCGGTTGACGGAAGAAGGAGGATTCTGGTGAAACTCACTTGCTTGCAAGAGAACCTGGACAAGGGCATCTCCACAGTGAGCCGTGTCGTGAGCAGCCGCGCGGTGTTGCCTGTGCTCAACAATATCCTCCTGGCGACCGAAGAGGGCCGCCTGAAGCTGGCCGCCACTGACCTTTCTACCAGCATCACCTGCTGGATCGGAGCCAAGGTCGAGGAAGACGGGGAGATCACCGTGCCAGCTCGCCTCCTGTCGGACTTCGTGAGCACGCTGCCCTCGGCCCAGATACGCATGGAGTTGGTTACCCGGACCAAGAGCTTGCATCTGAAGTGCGCTCAATTCGAGGCCGACATCAACGGCATCGACGCTCAGGATTTTCCCCTCATCCCCTCCCAGGTCGATGACCACAAGATCAGTATTCAGCCCGACACGCTGCGCCAGATGATAGAGCAAGTTACTCTGGCCGCCGCCCCGCCCGACGAAGGGCGGGTAGTACTCACGGGTACGCTCGCTGAGTTCCATGATTCCCAGCTGACCATGGTGGCCGCGGACGGTTTCCGACTCTCCTTGCGCAAGGCTCAGTTGAGCGAGGAGGTACCGGAACCCCTGGACGTGATCATCCCAGCCAGGGCCCTGCGCGAGCTGGCGCGAGTCAGCATGGAGGAGGAACAAGCTGTTGAGATCATGGTCACTCCCAGTCGAAACCAGGTGCTCTTCCGTCTCGCCAACATAGAGATCGTGTCCCAGCTCATCGAGGGCAAATTCCCCGACTACAACCAGATCATCCCCACCAGCTATGGAACGCGGGTCGTAATCAGCGCGCAGGAGCTGATGCGAGCTTTGCGGATCGCCGTTCTCTTCTCCCGCGATGTGGCCAACATCGTCAAGCTAGAGATCATCCCTGGCACAGAGTTGACCCCGGGCCGGCTGAGGGTAGAATCAGCCGCGGAGGTCGGCCAGAACGTGGGGGAACTGGATGCCGTGGTCGAGGGTGAGCAGATGGAGATCGCCTTCAACGGTCGCTACCTGATCGACATGCTCAACGTCATAGGCACGGAACAGGTGGTCTTGGAGACAACAAACCCCTCCCGACCAGGAATCCTGAAGCCGATGGGCGACGAGAACCTTATCTACGTGATCATGCCTATGCACATCAAGAGATAAGCCCTGGAACAGGGTCTCCTTCTCGCAAAGACGCCTCAGTGCGGGCCGTGCCTGAGGCGTCTTTGCGTGCTCCGCCTGCTCTACCACTTTGGCTGGGCCCCCCGAAAGTCGCGGCCACCGCAATTGGGCCTGGAGCCACGCCATCTTGCCGATTCGCCTCGTGTTGCGTATAATTGCAGTCAAAGGGGTAGAGATGGCTCTTGTCTGCCTTTCGGTTCATCAGCCTCAAGCCGCGGAGACGCGGAGCGTCCGCAGGTATCTCTACGCCAGCGGATTGTAGCGCGCCTGCGGCCCAGCGCCGCACCGCTACAATCCGCCTGCCACTAGACCCACGGAAATCGTGGGTCTAGACGTTTATCCACCCCAGGTTGCGGACCAACCGCCCAGGCAAGCAGACACAGGAGGGAGAGATGAAACCGGTAGAAGAGCAGATGCCAATCTTGATGCAAGGGGTCGAATTCGGCGACCCACAAATGCAGGAGACAATGGAGATGGAGCTACGGGAGCGTCTCGCCGAAGGAAGACCTCTGCGAGTCTACTGTGGCTATGACCCTACCTCACCCGACCTTACCTTGGGGCACACCATCACCATGCGCAAGCTGCGTCAGTTCCAGGACCTGGGCCACCACGCCATCTTCCTCATCGGTGATTTTACGGGCCTGGTGGGAGACCCCAGCGACAAAGAAAGCGCCCGCCGACAGCAAACACCTGAGGAGATCGCGGAGAAGGCCCAAAGTTACGTCGACCAGGCTTTCAAGATCCTGGATCCTGAGAAGACCATCGTCCGGCGCAACTCCGAATGGCTCAGCAAGCTGACGTTTGTCGACCTCATCCAATTGGCCTCGCACTTCACGGTGCAGCAGTTCCTGGCGCGGGAGAACTTCGCCCACCGGTATGCCCAGGGTGAGCCGATCTGGCTCCACGAGTTCCTCTACGCATTGATGCAGGGACGAGACGCAGTAGCCATGGAGACCGACGTGCAGCTAGGAGGCAGCGAGCAACTGTTCAACCTCCTGGTGGGGCGCAAGCTTCAGGAGATGTTTGGACAGAAGCCGCAGATCTGCCTCACCTTCCCCATACTGGTGGGCACCGATGGCTACTTGCGAATGTCCAAGAGCACCGGCAACTACATTGGCATCGACGAGCCTCCGCAAGAGATATATGGCAAGGTGATGAGCCTTCCCGACCATGTCATGCTCGACTACTTCACCCTGGTCACTCGTTACACCCCTGATCAGGTCAACCCTATCCGCGATGGGCTGGCCAACGGATCTCTGCACCCCCGTGACGTCAAGATGGAGTTGGCCCGGGAGATCGCCTCTATCTTCCACGGTGACGCTGCCGCCCAGCAGGCGGAGGAGCATTTCCGCACTGTCTTTCAAGAGCGAGAGCTCCCACCGGACATGCCCACTCACGTCGTCGAGGCTCCCACCAGCATCGTGGAGCTGCTGGCTGCCAGCGGCCTAGCCAGCAGCAAGGGTGAGGCCAGGCGGTTGATCCAACAGGGTGGAGTTCGTCTCGACGGAGAGAAGGTTGCCAGCATCGACCAGGT
>DATEXS010000279.1:0-16312 GCA_035256725.1 Anaerolineae bacterium | reverse complement strand
CCAAACCAGAAGAGTATGGCACAGGTGATGAGCGTGGAGAAGTTCGAGTCACGGATCGAGGGCCACGCCCGGCTGAAGCCCTGCTCTACGGCCAGGCGCAGCCGTTTACCAGCCCGCAACTCCTCTTTCAAGCGCTCGAAGATCAGTATGTTGGCGTCCACGGCCATACCCACCGAGAGGATGAACCCGGCGATGCCAGGGAGCGTGAGCACCACCGGTATCAACTTGAAGAGGGCAATGAGGAGGACGGCATAGATCACCAGCGCCACATCAGCCAGGAGTCCAGGAAAGCGATAGTAAAGCAGCATGAACAGGACCACGACGGCAAGACCGATAGCGCCAGCCATCAGACTCTTCCTCAGGGAATCCTCACCTAGGGTGGGTCCCACCGTACGGTTGGTCTCCACGCGCAATGGTATGGGCAGTGCTCCATAACGCAGCCGGATCACGATGCTCTCCGCCTCCTCGGGCGGGAAGCCGCCTTCCCTGGTGATCCGCACCCTGCCGTCGGGAATGGCCTGGTTTATGGTCGCACAGCTCACTACCTGCTTGTCGAGGACGATGCACATCACCTGGCCAACGTGAGCTCTGGTGTAGTTACCGAAGAGGGTGGCCCCTTCGTCGTTCAGCTCGAAGTGGATCTCGATCAGTCCCAGGTCTCCAAAGCCCATGTCGGCGCCCGTGAGGTGGCGGCCCGTCAGGACAGTCTCGTACCCAGGACCCGCAGGCTCCGTGGGCACGGTGGGAGTGACCGAAACCGTAGGCGTGACGTCAGGGGCGGGACTGATGGTCACGGTCGGCGTGATAGGAGCCAGAGGAGCTACCACCTCGGTGGTAGTCACCACGGTCCCTGGGGGGAGGTAGGTGTATCCGGCATCGACAAACTCCAGAAGGCCTGTCTCGCCGAAAGTTTCGATGGCCCTTTCCGGGTCCTCGATGCCTGGCAGCTCGACGATGATGCGCCTGCTGCCCGAGAGCTGGATCAACGGCTCGGAGACTCCCAGACCATTCACCCGCTGCTCGATGATGGCTCTGGTGGCCTCCATGGCCCCGGGATCCACCGCTTCCTCAGAGGGAAGGTCCGCCTCTAGGAGAACCTGAAGGCCTCCCTGAAGATCCAGTCCCCGGCGCAGCTCGATGTCACGGTCCACCTGGATTGGCCCGATGTGGATATGGATCCCCGGGTTGTCGGGAAGGACAACCCAGGCAGCACCCAGAGCCAAGAGGATGATAGCCGCCAACAGGGCCAGGGTTCCGCGCCTCTCTGTAAACACCCCTAATCCCTCGTCATGCTGAAATCAACGGCGCTCATTATAGCGTGCGCTTTGCCGCCTGTCAACCGGACCTCCCTCAGATGATCTTCTCCCTGATCACGCCGCTCACGTAGTCCATCACCCAGACCACGATGGTGATGGCCCATACAGCGACCCCTGCCTGCTTGTACCGCAGCAAGTTGACCCACTGGATCAGCAGAAAGCCAACGCCTCCGCCGCCAACCATACCGATCACGGTGGACATACGCACGTTTATGTCCCAGCGATAGATCGTAAAAGCGACGTAGGGAGGGACGATCTGGGGAACCACCGCGTAGACGATAGTCTGAAGTGCATTGGCTCCCGTGGCCTGGAGAGCCTCGATCGGTCCCGGATCTATACTCTCCACCTGTTCAGAGTATAGCTTGCCCAAAGCAGCTATGGAGTGCATGCCTAGGGCCAATACGCCGGCAAAGGGTCCTATGCTCACCCACACCGCGAAAATGATGGCCCAAATCAGAGGCTCGATAGAGCGCACGATGTTGAAGAAGCCCCTGACCACGAAATAGACGATCATCGTACCCCGGTAGGTGGACATCAGGTTCCGCGCACCGAGAAAGCTGAGAGGTACAGCGAGGAAGATGGCGAAGGTAGTAGCCATCAAGGCCAGGAAGACGGTCTCTACCATCTTCTCGAACACAATCCGAGAGGTCTCGGAGGGGTAGGGGAGCCCCACACTCCAACGCAGCTCGGCCTCGAGCCGGTGAACCTCCTCCGACTCCCCAACATCCGGCACAGTGAGCGCCACCGCGAAGTGACCATTGGCGTCTGAATCGATGTGCGCCAGAGATCGCTGGGTGCCCACGGGAGGGGTCCAGCGTAGAGTACCCCTGGTATTGGGCCTGAAGTTGAACCCCTCTATGGACAGGGGTTCCCCGGGGAGCCCGCAGGTGTGGGAAAGCACCAGGTACGGTTCTCCCTCACTGGCAGCCGGCTGAGTTGGTGTGGAGCCAGCGCAGGGAACCTCAAACTGGGCGTCTGCCCTCTGATAAGCCCTGTCCCGCGTCAGCAGGTCCGGCTGCACAATCTGGGTCACGATGTGCACGATTTTCGGCGCGCCCGTAACCAGGTCCTGGAGATTGATCTCCGTAACTCGCCACCCATAGGCATAAACGACGACGCCAATCAGCAGCCCCACGATGAACTTCCATGAGGACAGAGGCCCTGGGCGCTGCGGTTTCTTGGGCGCATCTTGCCGATCGCTCACCTGTCCTCTGCCTCCTATCGTATCTCCACCTGTACGGCTTCTTGGCCATAGATGTCTCTGAACTTGTCGTCGTCTATCTCCGCGGGCAACCCTTCGAAGACTACCTCCCCGTCCTTCAAGGCGATCAAACGAGTGCCATAGGCCCGCGCCAGGCTGAGGAAGTGAAGACTACACAGCACCGTGACCCCGAGCTCCCGGTTCAACTGCTCCAGGTACTTGAGTATGGAATGAGAGGTAGCGGGGTCCAGGCTGGCCACAGGTTCGTCGGCCAGCAGCAACTGGGGATCCTGCATCAGCGCCCTGGCGATGCCGACTCGCTGCTGCTGCCCCCCACTCAGCTCGTCAGCACGCTTGTTGGCCTGATCCAGGATGCCCACGGTCTCCAGGGCCTTCCAGGCCTTTGCCACGTCCTGCTTAGGAAAGCGGCCGAGGGCGCTGCGCCAAGGGTTCACGTAACCCAGTCTTCCCGAAAGGACATTCGTCATGACGGATGAACGCTTCACCAGGTTGAACTGCTGGAAGATCATGCCGATTTGACGCCGGATCTTGCGCAATTCATCGCCGGACAGCGCAGTGATATCGATGCCGTTCCAGATGACCCGACCCTCCGTGGGCTCTATCAACCTGTTGATACACCGCAGAAGGGTGGACTTGCCAGAGCCGCTCAGCCCTACGATGACCATAAACTCACCATCATTAACAATGAAACTCACGTTCCTGAGCGCCACGGTGCCGCCCTCGTATACCTTGGTCAGGTTCTGTATCTCCAGCATAAGGCCTCCCACCTAGCAGCGCCCGACAACGTTCTGCAAGGACGCCTCCATCGTCTAACCGACAGGAGATTGGGCAGAGGCGTACCCCTGCCCAATCCCTGTTGTCTTCAAACTGTCAGACTAGATGCGAACGAATGGCAGGCGTCGGTGCTATTCGAGGATGTCCTCCTCCGTCCAGCCCAATGTGTTGATGGCGTTGCGGACAGGATTGTAGTAGCTATCATCGACGCGACCGAAGCCGGTGATGTCGTAGAAGTCCTCATCAGCCAGGACCGCTTTCCCCTCTTCGGTGGCCGCGTAGTCGATCAGCGCCTGGACTATGGTCTCCCTCATTTCCGCGGGGAAGTCCTTGACGAAGCTCACCGTGTCGTTGGGGATGCGCTCGCTGAGGGCCATGATCATGACGTCCTCAACAGCTCTGGGGTTGGTGGCCATGGCTGCCACGCGGGCGTCACGGACTGGCAGGCCACCCTGCCATACCTCGTAGCTCCCGTCAGCCTGTTGCTCCATGGTGAACTCACCCCCCGGCTCCGGAGGGTCTCCCTCCGACCAATCCTCCACCGCATCGCCAGGCGGCGAGAAGAAGGCGGTGGCGAAGTCGGCCGTGCCGTCCAGCACCGCCAACACTGCCTGCGGGTGGCCTCCCGCTTCCACTGTCTCCCCTGGCGTGATGCCATTCATGCTCAGGAGCACCGATGGATAGAGGTAGCCAGAGGTAGAAGTCAGGCTGGGCACCGCCCACTTCTTGCCCTCCAGGTCAGCCAACGATTCGATGCCGCTGTCCCGCCGCACCAAGAACTCGGTCCAGTAGGCGGTCCTTCCATAGCGGACGGTGGCCAGGGCCACCTCCACATCGCACTTGTCATTGGCCAGCACGTATCCCAGCCCGGGGATGAAGGCAATCGTGTCGCCCTCAGCTGCGCACATGGCCTCAATGGTCGCAGCATAAGAAACGGGGACTGAGACGTCGAAGACGATCCCCGTCTGCTCGGTAATCCAGTCGGTCATGGCCTTCCCGCCCGACTCGATGACGGCCACGTCCACTGATGGCACAAACATCAGTTGCACGGGCTTGCCCTCACTCCCCAGCTCTGCGACTGGCGTCGCGCACCCACTTATCAGGGCCGGGGTCAGGAGCACGCCCAACAGTACAAGCAACACCACATACTTCCTCATTGTTCTCTTTCCTCTCTCACCCTTTCTTTGCAGTGCCTACTCTCCACGCTGTAGAGCTCAGTCCTCCCGCCTACAGCCCGCCGTCAATCTCTATTCAGCACCCCCTTTCTCCAAGACCATCTGCGCACCCACCGAAAGGCATTCGGGACGCCAATCCAAGCCGTCCTATGATATCACGGCTCTGCCAGCCCGACAAGCCTGCGCCCGCACGAAAGACCCTTCGCGGCTCAGTCCTCTCGGAAATGACAGCCCTTGCTCTCCCTATTCTCCCACGCAGCGTGAGCCACGATGAGGGCCGCCTGCACTGCGTGACGCAGGCCTATCAGCCCGTCCGTGAGCCTCGTGGAACGATAGAACTTCTCAATCTCCCGCTCCAGGCTGCCCAGGTCGTCGATGGCCCTCTCCAGGCGCTTTTTGCTGCGTATCAAACCCACGTAGTTCCACATGATGTGGCGTATGGTCGTCATATCCTGGACGATCAGCGCCGGATCCGCTGCCTCAGTAAGATCCGCATCGTACCAGGCGGGGATGTCTGCCAAGGTCGCCTCCAAGGCACCGCACCGGAACCTATCCAGGATGTGCCCGGCCGCCCCCCAGCCCCAGACCAGTCCCTCCAGCAGACTGCTGCTGGCCAGCCGATTGGCGCCGTGCACGCCCGTGCACGAGGCCTCCCCCACCGCGTAGAGACTGTCAACGCTGGTCCGGCCATACTCGTCCACCCATATGCCCCCACAGGAATAGTGAGCTGCGGGCACCACCGGAATGGGGTCCCTGGTGATATCCACGCCGTAGGCCAGGCACCATTCGTAGATATTCGGAAAGCGCTCCTTGATCCTGCCTGACGCCATGTACGAAGCGAGGTCCAGGTAGACACACTTGGCCCCGCTAGCCAGCATCTCGCGGTGAATGCTTCGCGACACCACGTCGCGTGGGGCCAGGTCTCCCCATTCGCTGTCATACTTTTGCATGAACGGCTCGCCCGCCTCGGTGACCAGGCGGGCACCCTCCCCCCGCACAGCTTCAGAGATCAGAAACCGAGGAGCATAGAGATCGTAGAACGCGGTGGGGTGAAACTGGACATACTCCGCGTTGATCACCCGCGCCCCGGCACGACGGGCCATGGCCAGGCCGTCGCCGCGAGCCGTAGGAGGGTTGGTGGTGTGCAGGTAGACCTGGCCCAGACCCCCGGTGGCCACAATGGTGGCCCTAGCCAGAACCGTGACAACTCGGCCGCTGCGCTGATCCAAGACATATGCTCCGCAGCAGGACAGGGGATCGTACACCGCTCTCCGATCCCGCGAGTGGTGCGCGGGGGTCAGAAGGTCTACCGCCGTGTGCCGGGTCAGCAACTCGACATTCGGACGGCTGCGCAGCGCCGCCACCAGCCTTTCCTCGATGGCCCTGCCCGTAGCGTCGGCCACGTGGAGTATGCGCGCCGTGGATTGGGCACCTTCCAGGGTAAGGTGGTAGTCTCCTGATGGCCCAACATCGAAGGGGACGCCCAGTTCCTCGATCAGCAGACGATGCAGGAGCGGCGGGCCCTCCCGACAAAGAATGGAGACAGCCCGCGGATCGCTCAAACCATCGCCCGCCCTGATGATGTCTTCGGCCAGCAGTTCCACGGAATCGTCAGAACCACGATAGACGATCCCCCCCTGAGCGTGGTACGTAGCGGTCTCCTGCGGATCCTCAGCTCCCGTGATCGCCGTGACGTGCACGCCCTCTTCCTTGGAGAGGCGCAACGCGGCCGTCGAGCCGGCGATGCCGCAGCCGATGACCAGGACGTCCGTACGTATCGGGCTGCCACTCGCCACCATTTCACGCCACCGCCAGCATCCTATCCAGAGCAAGGGTGGCCCCTGCAACCGTCTCCGGAGGAACTTGTACAGCGCTGCCCACCCGCTTATCCAGAATGGCCTCCAGCACGGACAGGAGTTTCTGCGGGGTGATGCGGCCCATGGCACCGCAAAGCGAAGGTGAGAGGGGGACCACGGTCTTGTCCGGATGCTCGGCGGCCAGCCTGCTGACCAGATTCTTCTCCGTTCCTATGACCAGGGTGGCCCCCGCCGAAGACTCCTCGACAACCCTGACGATGTAGCTGGTGGAGCCAGACTCATCGGACACGGCAACGACTTCAGCAGGGCACTCGGGGTGTACGACTACTCTTGCCTGCGGATACCTCTCGCGTGCTTCGCGGACCTGCTGCACCGTGAAGCGGGTGTGCACTCGGCAGTATCCCTTCCACACCACCACCCTGCTATCCCGCAGGCCGGCTTGTTGGTCAGGCGGCCCTTCAGGATCCCAGACAGCTATCTCCTCCGCTGCGAGCCCCAGGGACAGAGCGGTATTGCGCCCCAGATGTTCGTCTGGGAAAAACAGAATGCGGCCTTTCTGCCCGAATGCCCACCTGAATACGGCACCGGCGTTGGAGGAGGTACAGACAGCGCCCCCCAACTCGCCACAAAAAGCCTTAAGCTCGGCGCTGGAGTTCTGATACGTGATGGGAATGATGTCCGCGCCCCATACCTGGATCAGTCGCTCCCAGGCCTCCTTTGCTCCCGTCCGGTCCGCCATGGCGGCCATCGGGCATCTGGCCTCGCGGGAGGGGATGAACACTTGCTGCCGCGCATCGCACAGGAGAGCAGCCGATTCAGCCATGAAGTCCACGCCGCAGAACACTATCCAGCTCGCATCCCTCGACGAGGCAGCTACTCGAGAAAGCTCCAGCGAGTCACCCCTGTGATCGGCGAACCGAATCACATCGTCCGCCTGATAGTGGTGGCCCAGAACAACCACGTCTCTGCCCAGCTTGTCCTTGGCCTCCTGGATCCGTTCCAAGACCTCTCCCTTCGCCAGAGCCACCTCACCCCCTGAGGACACCATCCGCTTGCCTCCCACTCAACCCAGATCCAGAGATCCTCTTTGCACTAGATCACTCGCTCCTGGTGATCTCCAGAGATATGTCCAGAGCATGGACGGAGTGCGTCAACGAGCCCACCGAGATGAAGTCCACACCCGTGGCTGCGATGTCCGCGACGTTGTCCAGAGTCACGTTCCCCGAAGCCTCCAACTCCACCCGGCCTCCCGCGAACTCCACTGCCTCCGCCATTTCACCAATGCTCATGTTGTCCAGCATGATCCGGTCTACCTCAGCCGCCAGCGCTTCCTCCAGCTGAGGCAAAGAGGTCACCTCCACCTCGATGGCAAATCCGCTACCGACTGCTGCCCGTGTGCGGCGGACTGCCTCCCCTATGCTGCCCGCTGCTGCGATGTGATTGTCCTTTATCAACACCATGTCGTACAGCCCCAGGCGGTGGTTCTGCCCGCCGCCTAGCCTGACCGCCATCTTATCCAATACGCGCAGCCCAGGCACCGTCTTCCTGGTGTCCAGGATCACGGCTTTGGTGCCCCTGACCGCCTCGACGAAGCGCCAGGTCATAGTGGCAATGCCCGACATCCTCTGCAGGAAGTTGAGCGCCACTCTTTCGGCGCTGAGGATGCCCACTCCTGGCCCCCTGACCTGCGCAAGGATCTGCGCTGGTGCAATCGCCTCGCCGTCCGTCACCTGCGGGATCATGCTGATCCTCTCATCTACAAGACGGAAGGCCAGGTTTGCCACCTCCAGCCCAGCGACAACGCCCTGCTCCTTGCTCACTATTTGGCCAGCAAGTTCCAGGTCAGAGGCGAGAATCGCCAAACTGGTCACGTCGCCCCTGCCGATGTCCTCATCCAAGGCGCACTGTACAATGGACGCCCATTCGTACATGTTGAATCGACTCCCCCAAGAACACCCAGCACAGGCCTGGAGGTTCTTCTACCGTGTACTATACTCATCCAAGTAAGGAGTAACAAGTAGATAGCAGTACTAGTAGTACAGTGGATTGGTGAATATCTCTCGCAGTGGGAGGGGGGGACCACTGCCTGTGGGGGGCACCGTCGTCAGGGACCTGCATCTGGGGCCAGCAGGATGGCTCTGGGCAAGCCACCCGAGGGAACAGTTTGTGGAGAACAGAAACGGCGCAGTGAAGGCCAATCAGGCTTGGCGTGGAGATGTGGACGTGTGGGGGATGCCCAGGCGCTGTGGCGCCGAGGGTTGGGAGGGTGAGGAGACAGAGAGGCACGGCAGGGCCTCGAGTTATCCCCAGTAGCCCAGGGTTATCCCCAGTAGAAGAGGAGTTATCCACAAGGGTAAGCTACCGAGAAGTGGTTTCGTAGAGCATGCCCTTGACGGCCAGCACGTCGCGACGGAGTTGATCATCCTCTTCTATCAGCCGCGCTACCTTGTCGTGGCCGTGCATCACCGTAGTGTGGTCGCGGTTCCCGAGGGCCGAGCCTATCTGGCTCAGCGAGCTACTGGTCTCTTCCCGGCCGAGATACATGGCCACCTGGCGGGCCAGGGCCAGGTCTTTGGTGCGGCGGGTGCCGCGCAGGTCGTCGTCGCTGAACTCATAGAAGGCAGCGACCGTGGAGACAATGGCGTCGATGGTGACGGCGTGGCGGGCGGACAGCGCCTCTGCCAGGGCCTCGGTGGCCAGGTCCAGGCTCACGGGAGAGAAGGACATCTGGGCGTGGGCTACCACGCGGTTGAGGGCGCCCTCCAGCTCCCGGATGTTGCTCTGGAACTTGTGGGCCACCAGGTCAATGACCTGGTCCGGGATATGCACTGACAGTCGCTCAGCTTTGAAACGAAGGATGGCGATCCGGGTCTCTAGGTCCGGGGGCTGTATATCTGTGATCAGTCCCCATTCGAAGCGGGAACTAAGACGCTCCTCTAAAGTGGGAATGGCCTTGGGCGGTCGATCGCTGGAGATGACGATCTGTTTCTCCGCCGAATACAGGGTGTTGAAGGTGTGGAAGAACTCCTCCTGAGTACTCTCTTTGCCCGCGATGAACTGGATGTCGTCCACCATCAGGAAGTCCACCTGGCGGTACTTGGCGCGGAACTCCTCGGTGGTTTGGCTGCGGATGGAGTTGATCAGGTCGTTGGTGAAGGTCTCAGAGGAGATATAAAGTACTTGCGCCCCCCGTGAGGCTGCGAGATTGCCCACGGCATGGAGAAGGTGCGTCTTGCCCAGGCCAACGCCGCCATGTATGAACAGGGGATTATAGCTTCGTCCAGGGTTCTCAGTAATGGCCAGGGCTGCGGCGTGTGGCATGCGGTTGCTGCTGCCGACGATGAAGGTGTCGAAGGTATAGTGCGGGCTGAGCTTGGGGGCGGAGGGGAGATCCTCAGAAGCATCGGCCGCTTCTTGCAGGATCGGTCCTGCCGCCAGGCGATCATGGGGCTGTAGAGTCCTGGGCCTGACTACGAACCGGACCTCAGCGGTCTGGTTGGTCAGGCCGATGAGAGTTCGCTTAATGATGGTCTGGAGGCGGTGCTCCAGCCACTCCTTGGCGTACGTGTTGTGAACGCCGATGATGAAGGTGCCATCCTCGTAAGCAATGGGGAAGGTGTTGCTTATCCACGTGTCGTAGGTGGCTCTGGTCATCTGCAGTTGGAGTTCGCCCTTGGCTGCTTGCCATACGCCTTTGAGGTCCATTTTTCCCCCGCTCATCGTTGCTGCCGACACTCTGGCCCTGCCCGACTACCCAGTCGCTCGCCGACCGCGTTGCCGCGGTGCGGAAGAGGGTTGGAACTGCTTGCGCTTGACGACGTCGCTGAAGATCGCTGTGAGCCTGATCGCGGGCTCGTGGCCCGGCCTAGGACGATCGAAAGCGGCAGGACTGGCGCCGCTCCGCTGGATGGCGCTGAGCATCATGGCAGCCCAGATCGCCAGCGGGGTCGCCCCCTCGCTGCTCCTCATGAGCCCACGACGTTGATGTCCCGAGGTACAGGGAAGAGCCCTTCAGCCCGCTGCGGCAATGCGCGTACCGGCGACGCCGCGCCCCATGATTTTTTGGAGAGAGGACCGGCTTCTCTCGCCCTGTTCGGGAACACGCGCTATTCTAGACGAGGCTCCACAATGGCGCAATGGGAGAGAGCATCCTGAGGCGGTCCGAAGCGGTGAAAGAAGGGGATCGCTCATCGGGTGAATACTAGATGTGGAGGCCCTCAGGCCCAGGTGGGCTATCACTTGTGGTGTAACGTCCGAGAAAACTGATTATCAAAATGGCTGAGTTTTAAGGAACCTTATGGTAACCTGGATGCGGTTTGCCCCTGGGGGCGCTGTCTGGTAGAATGGACTCCGAACGAAGTCCGATGGCGAGAGGTGAAAGATGGATCTGGCAAGTATGATAAGGGACGTCCCTGATTTCCCCAAGGAAGGGATTGTCTTCAAAGACATCACGACCCTGATCAAAGACCCCGAGGCGTTCAGGACCGTGATCGACATATTGTCGGACCACTATGCCAATCAGAAGATAGATGTGGTGGTGGCGGTGGAGGCTAGAGGATATATCTTCGGCGCCCCCGTTGCCTACAAGCTGGGGGCAGGATTCGTCCCCGTGCGCAAGGTGGGCAAGCTGCCGGCGGAAACGGTGCGGGAGGAATACGAGCTGGAGTACGGGACCGACTCAGTGGAGATGCACAAGGACGGAATCGCGCCGGGGCAGAAAGTGCTGATCGTGGACGACCTGATCGCCACTGGCGGATCTGCCGCGGCAACTGCTCAGTTGGTGCAGAGACTGGGCGGCGATGTCGTGGGCATCGCTTTTCTCATCGAACTGACCTTCCTGAACGGCGTGGAGAAGCTCAAAGGGCACGACGTCTATACCATCATCAAATGCTGATCCAGGGTCCGCCACGGGTCGCGGCCGGCATGTCGCAACTGGGCAGGCCGGTTGTGGACGGGCCTGTGGATAGGATGTGGACAGGTTTCCTGGTCGCGGGCTGGCGACCCCACCCCCGCGTCTAGGGGATGGTGTAGGCTTCTAATGGATAGATGAATGAGAGCCTCAGGCGGTGGGGATGGCCTGAGGCTCTCGCTGTGCCTATCTCGAGGATTCCTTGGGCAGTCTGGGGATTAGCCAGGAGAGAAAGGCGTCGTCGCTCCGCGTCTGCATGAACACCTTCCCCGGGCCGCTGAGATCGACCACCAGACCCTCGCCGCTGAACAGAGTGGACTTCATACCCCCAACCCTGCGCACGCTAAAGCCCATCCCTTCCGTGAAGGCCACCAGGTGGCCGGTATCGACCGTCTGGCTTTCGCCCGCGGCCAGCTCCATCTCGTGGATCGCCCCATAACTGGACAGCACGAGAGTCCCTGAGCCGCTGCACTTGAGCATGATCAGGCCTTCCCTGGCGAAGAAGGTCTTGGCCCCGCTCCACTTGGTGTCGATAACGATCCCCTCAGAAGACGCCAAATACGAGCCGGACTGGACCATCAGGGTGTCGCCGCTCATGTCCACGACGGCCATGTCGCCGGGTAGCGGCGGGGCTAGCGTGATCTGGGCGGCCTGTCCGGAGGCGCGGTAGGTGTTCATGAAGAAGCTCTCGCCGCCCAGAACTGACCGCTTCAAGGCTCCCATCAGGCCCCCCTTGGCCGCAGTGACGACATCCATCCCGGGCGACATGCTGACCATGGCCCCCGCCTCTGCCTGAACGGCCTCCCCAGGGCCCAGGCTGACCACAGCCAGCGCGTAAGACGGTCGGTACAGAATCTCCACTTCCATGTCTCTAGCTCCTCCAGGTACTTTCCTGTTCCTCGGCCTCTGTTCCTGCCCCGGTCTGCTCGTGGCGTGGATCCTCCACGCCGCCACTCTGGGCCATTCAGGTGGACACGCCCAGACGGGGCAAGACAAAGCGCATGACTACGAACCAGATGGCGAAGAGACCTATCAAGGGCAGCAACTGCTCCATCGAACCTCCTAATGTCGATCTAACCTCGAACGAAAACGACTAGTCCCTATTATACGGTATGGCGACGGACTTTGCACCACTTTGCGGCCGGATCTGGTCGAGCCGCGGTCGCTGAACTCCAAGGCTCGGACTTTTCTCGACTATGGTATAATAGGGGCGAGTCTACCGGTTCGCTGACCGGAGGGAGATTGATAACGCCTGAGGCGGGATGGGCTGGTGTGCTGGGTTCGGCAGGCCTGAAGAGCCGGAGAGCAAGCACTGGCAGTGCTTTTAGGTGGACTCCAGAGATGCGCGAGGAGCCTGTGGGGCCGGGCGAGATTCACTGCTGCCGGGACGTGGAGGGGGAGATGGGGCTATGTTCATCATGTCGGTAGACCTCGAGTCGTGGGTCCATCGCCCGATCTTCGGCGTGCCCGTCGAGAAGCAAACCAGGGCCATGGACAACGGGTTCATCCCCAGGTCGGTGGACGTCCTCCTGGACTCGCTGGCCAGGTTCGAGGCCAAGGCCACCTTCTTCTGCCTGGGATCGGTGGCAGAGTGGTACCCGGAGGCCATCAGAGCCATCGCCAATGAGGGTCACGAGCTGGCCGTACACGGCTATACTCACAAGCGCCTCACCGAGCATACTCGCCAGAGCTTCGAAGGCGAGATCGAGCGCACACAAGACCTGCTGGGCGCCTTCGGAGATAGGCCCATAGGCTTCCGGGCGACGACCTTCAGCTACGCTCCCTTCATGTACGAGGTTCTGGAGGAGCACGGCTTCCAATACGATTCGTCAGTGTTGCCCATAAGAACCCCTCTCTATGACTGGTCCAGGCACAAAAGCTCGGCCCCGTTCTGGGGTACCCCCAGGGTGTTGGAGATTCCCATCTCCGTGTACTACAAGTTCGCCGGGATACGCATCCCGGTTGGTGGCTTCTACTTTCGGCTGCTGGGCGGTCCGGTTGATATCAGGCTGGTCACGAGCATAGAGAGGGAGGTCGGCATCGCTGTCTTCTACGTGCATCCCTGGGAACTGGTCAAGGCCCCGCCGGTCCCTGTGGCTTTGCCCAAGAGAGTGTTCGCTTACCACAGGATACCCGCACTGCGGAGCTTCGAAAAGGTTCTGGGTGCTTTTCCCTGGACCGACTTCCGGGATTCGCTTGGCGCCCTGACTGAGTTGTTGGGCGAAACTGGCAATCACACCGAGTAAAGAAGCAAACACGGGGATGAGCAAGACCTGGAGGGCCCGCAGGTACGAGGCGGGGGACGAGGAGGAGATCCTCGCGCTCCGAAGGCTGGTGTTCTCCGAGGGAGAGGAGGCCAGGAACTCCGAGAGCTACTGGCGATGGGAGTATGTGGACAGCCCTGCCGGCCCCGCCACCATCTGGCTGGCTGTCGCCGACGGTCGAGTAGTGGGTCACTACGCCGTGCGGCCGGTGGGAATGCAGTGTGATGGAGAGGCGTTGGCCGGCAGTGTTTCGCTGGATGCCATGACCCACCCGGACTTCAGGCGGGAGAGTATCTTCGCCACCTTGGGCAGGGAGACCTACAAGGACGTGGAAAGGGCGGGCCTGGACCTCACCTATATCTGGCCTCGCGAGGTCTCAATGCGGGGAACCATCGCCAAGTTCGACTGGGTGTACATGTGTACACTGCGCGTTCTGGTGAAGCCGCTGAATATGGCGTCCGTCGTGGACAGGGTTGTCCCCAACCGCGCCCTGGCCTGGCCAGCCAAGGGGCTGGGCGGCGTGTTGACGCGCCGGCTAAACAAGGCTGCCGAGATCTCCCCACACGAAGAGGGCCAGATCAGATGGATAGACAGGTTCGACGGGCGCATGGATCTCTTCTGGGAGAGAGTTTCGGCCAGGCATCGCATAGCCACGGTGCGCGACAGCGTCTACCTGAACTGGCGCTACTTCGACAACCCGCGGCGGCAATATGAAGCGGTGGTTGGGGAGACCGACGACGGCATTCTGGGCTATGTAGTCATCCGCTGCATGGAGCACTCTGACCTGCGCGGCGGGATGGTCGTGGACCTCGGGTCTTTGCCCGGGCACGGAGGGATGCTGGCCGCCCTTCTGGCTCAAGTGGAACAGGTCTTCAGAGAAAGGCAGATGGACCTGATGGCCTGTTTGATCAACGGCGATCAAGAGTATGCGGGCATTCTGCGGAGGCAGGGCTTCCGGCGGCTCCCCTTCCGGCTGGGGTTCAAGGAGTGGTACTTCGGCTGTCGGCTCAATTCCCAGGGTCTGGACAGGGAGTTCTTCCTCCGGCCCGCCCATTGGTTCCTCACCTTCGGCGACACGGACGTCATCTAGTCTCCTACCGTCTCCCCGCTGGCCCCCGCGAAACCGCATCACACGGCAGGTCGGACACCCTTCACGAGCGGACTCTTACCCCCAGAAGCAGAGACAGACAGGCCCCCTGCACGGGAGGCCAGATTCGGCGGGCGGCTGGTGTGACTTGGCGGAACTGGTCGAGCTCAGACCCTCAACTCTTGAAGGTCGGCGTAGAGGTCCAAAGCGTGCGGGTTGGCCAGGGCGTCCTTGTTCTTGACCTCCTGCCCGTGGATGACCTTCCTTACCGCCAGTTCCACCTTCTTGCCACTGATGGTGTAGGGGATGTCCTCCACCGCCAGGATCTTGGCGGGAACGTGCCGGGGCGAGGCGTTCTGCCGGATGGTGGTCTTGATCTTCTTCACCAGTTCGTCGGTGAGCTGCTGACCCTCCCTAAGCTTGACGAAGAGCACGATACGCACGTCGCTCTCCCAGTCCTGGCCCACCACCAGACTGTCCAGCACCTCGGGGATCAACTCCACCTGGCGGTAGATCTCGGCGGTCCCGATGCGCACTCCGCTGGGCTTGAGGGTGGCGTCGGAACGCCCGTAGATGATCACGCCTCCGTGCTCGCTGATCTCGATCCAGTCACCGTGCCGCCAGACCCCGGGATACACGTCGAAGTAGGCGTCCTGATACTTCTGGTGGTCGGGGTCGTTCCAGAAGTAGATGGGCATGCTGGGAGCTGCCAGTGTGCATACCAACTCGCCAGGCTCCCCGACCACGGAGGTCCCCTCCTCGTCGTAGGCCTCCACCTTCATCCCCAGTCCGCGGACCTGGAGCTCTCCGGCGTAAACCGGGCCCATGGGGTTGCCCAGGGCGAAGCAGGAGATGATGTCCGTTCCGCCGGAGATGGAGGACAGGCAGAGGTCCTCCTTGATATCACGGTAGACGTACCGGAAGCTCTCCACCGACAGCGGCGAACCCGTGGACAGGACCGCCTTCAAGGGGGTGAGATCGAAGGTCTCTCTGGGTTTGACCCCAGCCTTCTCCAGCGCCGTCAGGTAGCTGGCGCTGGTGCCGAAGATGGAGATTCGCTCGTCCTGGGCCATCTGCCACAGGGCAGCCGCATCCGGATAGAGGGGGTTGCCATCGTACAGCAAGACCCTTGCGCCCAGGGCCAGGGAACTGACCAGCCAGTTCCACATCATCCAGCCACAGGTGGTGAAGTAGAAGATGGTGTCTTCCCTCTTTACATCCGTGTGCAGGGCAAGTTCCTTGATGTGCTGCAGCAGGGTCCCCACGACTCCGTGAACAATGCACTTGGGAACCCCTGTGGTGCCGGACGAGTACATGATGTACAAGGGATGGTTGGCTGGCACCTGTTCGAACTGGATTTCCTCTGCTTCTGCGGCCAGGAAATCGCCGAAGAGCACACCATGGCGAACCCGGCTCGGATCAGGCTGCGGGTCGGCATAAGGAACCACGACTACCCTCTCGATGCTGGGCAGCTCCCTGAGGATCTCCGAGATCCTCTCCAGTGAATCGAACTGCCTGCCGTTGTAGCGGTATCCGTCGGCGGTGAATAGCACCCGAGGCTCGATCTGTCCGAAGCGGTCCAGCACACCCTTGATCCCGAAATCAGGGGAACAAGAGGACCAGATGGCGCCGATGCTGGTTGTGGCCAGCATGGCCACAACCGTCTCCATCATGTTGGGCAAGAACCCGGCCACCCGATCCCCAGGCTGGATGCCCATGCTGCGCAGTGACTTGACCAGGCGCGACAC
>DATEXS010000278.1:0-3564 GCA_035256725.1 Anaerolineae bacterium | reverse complement strand
GGGAGCCGTTATGTCGCGGTTGATGGCGACCACCCCGATGGCATTCCCTGAACTATCCCGGATCAGGGACACGGAGGCGAGGACGTGGACGAATCTGCCATCTTTTCGCCGTTGGACGACCTCTCCCTGCCAGTACCCGGTCGCGGAGAACTCCCGGAGCACATCTTCCTCGTCATCGTCGACGTATTGGATGCTGGTCAGTTCCCGCATGCGCTGGCCAATGGCCGCTTCTTCTGTGAAGCCATACATTTCTTGCGCTGCCCTGTTCCAGGTTCTGACAACGAAGTCGAGGCCGGTAGTAACGACAGCATCGGAGATGTTTTCGAGGAGAGCAGCCTGGTGGCGGAGCTTCTCCTGCGCATCCTGTGTTTCTTGCAGGGCGACGCTGAGCGAGTCCGTCAGGTCTTGGATGGTGGACTGAAGGTTTTGAGGCAATTGGCTGGAGGTCTGCGAAAGTTGCTGAAGTGTCTCCAGTGCTCTCTCGAGCCGCTCGCTGGGCGACTCAGTGTGCATAGTCGGGTCTCCCGGTTGGTGATCCAGCGAGACAGACAAATGGGCAACAGGTAAAGCCGTGCTGGTGCGCAGCCAAAACGGAGGGAGCTCGCCATTCCAGCAGGCTGGCCAGCGCTTTGTAAGGCCGGCGGGGCTCCATCGCCACTAGAGCACACATGGTCCGCAAAACGACTATCCGTGGAGCCAGCGACATCAAGGCACGTCCTCCTCTTACAAAGGCTAGCACAAATTGGCTTCACCGTCGTTCTTGGACCCGGGTCCACCGACAATCCTACCACGATCCGTCCCCGAGTGGCAACAAAGGCTCTGACGAGGCGAAGGGATAGGTCTGCTGGCCATATCTGCCGCCGCTCGCCCATCTGGCGTGCCGGTCGGACGATAGTGGGCAATCGCGGGAGGGCGGTCGAAGCCATGCACTCTGGGCCGCTGGGCCAGTAGTCCACAACTACCTGGTCGTGCCGTAGCTGAACGGCAAGCCTGAGTTGAGCTTGACCGGCGCAGCGAAGGGTGGTATGGTCAAGCTCGTGGAGCGGCGGGGTTCGGAGCTCATACCATCTCTGCCCTGTCCCCGCCTAGTGATTTGAGTGGCGGTTGCTCCGGCAAAGGCTTCCGCGCTCAAGACATAGACCAGTCGCCCAGGAGAGGATAGAACAGACGGCGGCGGAGCTGGGCCGAGCGGCCTGGAGACGCTGATAGGACGGAGAGGTGGAGGCATCGGTGAACGAGTATCACTTTGTTTCTAGGCGATCTCCGATCCTGGCACGACACGGTATGGTGGCCACCAGTCAGCCGCTGGCAGCCATGGCCGGCCTTCGAGTCTTGATGGATGGGGGCAGCGCCGGCGACGCCGCGGTGACCACCGCGGCCATGCTCAACGTGGTGGAGCCGATGTCCACCGGGATTGGCGGCGACTGCTTCGCCCTGATCTACGACGCCAGCAATGGCAGGGTCAGCGCTCTCAACGGGAGCGGGAGGGCGCCAGCGGCCTTCGCGCTGGAAGTGGCTCAACGATTGGGCTTACTGGAAGTGCCCTTCACCGGCGCTCTTCCGGTAACTGTGCCCGGGACGGTGAGCGGATGGGCGGCTCTCCTGGAGCGGTTTGGCACCATGTCCCTCGGAGAGTGCCTGGGCCCGGCCATTGCTGCGGCGGAGGAGGGCTTCCCAGTGACCCCGAGGATCAGCGCTGCCTGGCGCGACGCCGAGGATAAGATCGCCGAGGAGCCCGAGGCAGCTCGCGTCTACCTGCCTGCACCTCAACCAGGGCAGCTCCACCGGGCACCAGATCTGGCGCGCACCCTGCGCTCCATTGCTGAGGGGGGTGGCGAGGCCTTCTATCTGGGCCCACTGGCGCGGAAGATCGCCGACCACGTGCAATCCAAAGGAGGCTATCTCACCATCGACGACCTGGCCGCCCACACCTCTAGCTGGTCAGATCCCATCTTCACTACCTATCGGGGCGTGGAGGTACTGGAACATCCACCCAATGGCCAGGGACTGGCTGCGCTGCTGGCTCTCAATATGCTGGAGACATACGATCTGGGGTCGATGGACCTCTTCGATCCCACTCGCTGGCATCTGGAGATCGAGGCGGTTCGATTGGCCATGGTTGACGCCGGTCGCTATGTGGCTGACCCGGAGTCTACTGACGTTCCCGTCTCCGTCCTGCTGGCCAAGGAATACGCCGCTTGTCGAAGGACCGTCATCGACCCAAAAACAGCGGTACCCTTGGCCGCGCCTGGCCAGCCGGAACACCGGGATACGGTTTATCTTACCGTGGTCGATGGCCAGCGCAACGCTGTGTCCTTCATCAACAGCCTCTATCACAGCTTCGGATCGGGTTTGGTGGTGCCAGGCACGGGCATCTGCCTCCAGAATAGAGGCGCTTGTTTCACGCTGGAGGAGGGCCACCCCAACACCCTCGGGGGCGGCAAGCGGCCCTACCACACCATCATCCCGGCCATGGCCCTGCGGGACGGTGCCCTTTGGCTCAGCTTCGGAGTAATGGGCGGTTTCATGCAGCCCCAGGGACACGTGCAGGTTCTGTCTAACATGGTGGACTACTGCATGGATGCCCAGACGGCGCTGGACGCCCCGCGCTTCCGCGTGAATGAGCGAGGCGGGCCGGAGGTGTCCCTAGAGCAAGGTGTGCCCACTGAGACCTGCGAGGCCCTGGAGCGGATGGGTCACAACTTGCGTATCGAGCCGGCTCTTGGGTCCGGGTTTGGGGGAGGTCAGATCATCGCTGTGGATGCAGACACGGGCGTGCTGGAGGGCGGTTCTGATCCACGGAAGGACGGCTGTGCCGTAGGTTTCTAGAGGCACGCTCCGCGTGCTGGGCGCAACTACGTCTGGAGTGACAGCACTGAGCATTCGATGTAGCCCACCAGGGGGTGCGCATCTTTGGGTCTGACCCGCTCGCTGATGGGCTAATCGCAGATGCGGACTGGTCTGGCCGAATACGCAGTGGTATCATCCTTGCCGACGGGTAGGTTGGAGCATGTGCGTGTGAGGAGGTCTGGAGCTGTGAGAGAACTGCGCGAGATCTTCCCCATCACCAGTGAGTACACCTTTCTGAACTGCGCAGCTGTGAGCCCGCTGGCGCTGCCGGTGAAAGAGGCCATCGAGAAATGCATACGAGATCAGTGCGAACGGGGGACCTGGGCATACATCGAGGAGTGGCACGAGTGCGAAGCGCGAGTCCGCGAGAAGCTTGCCAGGCTGGTCGGTGGCTCAGCCGAGGAGATCGCACTGCTTGGCAACACATCGGATGGGCTGGCTACCGTGGCCAGCGGACTGAAATGGAGCGAGGGCGATAGTGTCGTCATCTGCAACCTGGAGTTCCCGGCCAACGTGTACCCCTGGCTGAACCTGCAGGATCGCTGCGGAGTTCGGGTTCAGATCGTGCGTGCCAGGGATGGGCGAGTGCTTGCAGATGACATGTTTGCGGCAGCGGACGAAAGCACCAGGGTGATCGCAGTGAGCTACGTGCAGTGGACCACTGGCTTGCGGATGGACCTGGAGAGCATTGGCAGGTTCTGCAAGGAGAGAGGC
>DATEXS010000277.1:0-3860 GCA_035256725.1 Anaerolineae bacterium | reverse complement strand
ACTGGACTCGCTAACGCTTTGACCCAACCCCTCCACCACCGGTATAATGGCGTGTGACTCGATGATCATATCTCCGCTTTCGCGGGTTGTCAAGAGGGAGGACACTCCATGGAAACACTGCCCAGGGTCTATGTGACCCGACTGATACCGAAGGCTGGGTTGGACCTCTTGCGTGGTTGCGCGCGGGTCAAGCTGTGGGAGGGGGAGTTGCCGCCGCCCAGAGCGGTGCTCGTGGAGGAGGTGGGGGCTGTCGAGGGCTTGTTGAGTCTATTGACAGACGAGATCGATGCCGAGCTGATGGATGCTGCTCCTCAGCTCAGGGTGATTTCCAACTACGCTATCGGCTACGATAACATAGATGTGCCGGCAGCCACGGCGCGAGGGATCACGGTCTGTCATACGCCAGGTATCTTGACTGATACGACCGCGGATTTCGCCTTCACGCTGCTGGCCTGTGTTGGTCGCAGGGTCGTGGAAGCTGCGCGATACGTACGTGAGGGCAACTGGAAGACGTGGGGTCCGATGCTTTGCCTGGGACACGATCTCTACGGAGCGACGCTCGGGCTGATAGGTCTCGGCCGCATAGGTAGCGCCGTGGCGAAGAGGGCCAGCGGTTTCCAGATGCGCGTCCTCTACCATGACCTGGAACGCATTCCAACTCTGGAGAAGGAGCTGGGGCTGATCTATACAGACCTCGACTCGCTGCTGGAGCGGTCGGATTTCGTGAGCCTGCATACACCCCTGACCACCGAAACACATCACCTGATCGGTGGCCGGCAGTTGAAGATGATGAAGAAATCTGCCATCCTCGTGAATACCTCCAGGGGCGCAGTGATCGACCGGCAGGCTCTGTACGAGGCCCTCGTCTCAGGGGAGATAGCTGGTGCAGGGCTGGATGTCACCGACCCTGAGCCGATCGATCCTGACGATCCTCTTCTCCAATTGGACAATTGTGTGGTTGTTCCTCACATCGCCAGCGCCAGCGTGGCCACGCGGACTCTCATGGCCACCCTGGCTGCCGAGAACCTGGTGGCAGGTTTGCAGGGGCGGATGCCTCGCAACCCGGTGAACCCGGAGGTGCTAGACCTCAAGAGGCCACATTAGGCGAGGAGGAATTGTACGCTCTACCGCACTCACAGCCGGCTCTAGGGGCAGTCAGGCGATCGGCATGTGGGGTGCCCGGACGGCCACTGGCACGGTCTCGGACGGCGGAGGCGTCAGCCGTGGGGGTGGGAGACACACGCCAAGCGGGGTCCCAGTTCCTGGCGCGCTTGCCAGTTGGGCCGCTAGACAGGCTGGCAGCCCACATTGGCCGGTGGGAGAAGCGAAGGGCGCGTCGGCTGCGCTGGCACGCAGGGTGCACCGTGCTTGACAAATGCGCCCCGCGATGCTAGCATGTGCAAATCGACCAGCGGCGCTGAGCCTCCGGTCGCCAGCGGCGGGAGCCGAGGTTCCGTTCGTTTACAATTGATGGGCTCTTGAGCCATCGACACACGAGGTGGGCTCTTATCCAGAGGGGCGGAGGGACCGGCCCTGTGAAGCCCCGGCAACCTTCCACGGGAGTCAAAAGCCGTAGCGATAGCCCTGAGCAGATCTGTTCGCAGGCGGGCCATCGATCCGTGGTTTCGGTGCCAATTCCGGCGGGTCTTGCCCCACCAATGGACTGGCTCTTTCTGTCTTGGGCTAGGATAGGGCTGGGGAGGGGGGAGAGATCTGCGAGATGAGAGGAAGTGGCCACTACTTTCTCTCCGACTGGGGAGATTTTTTTTGGCCTGATTTGTCGAGTTACGAGGTAGGAGGATGCGTACAATCGAGTGGGATCGCGGCGCGGTGCGGATGATCGACCAGCGCAAGCTGCCGTGCGAGTACGTAGAGGTAGAGTTCACCGACTACCGAGAAGTGGCCAGGGCGATCAGGGAAATGTACATCCGCGGCGCACCGGCCATAGGCGCCGCGGCGGCCTACGGCGTTGCCCTCGCCGCCGTGCACAGCCAGGCGCGGACCATATCTGAGTTGCGCGCCGATGTCCTCGAGGCGGTGGAGGTTCTGCGCGCCACTCGTCCCACCGCATCGAACCTGTTCTGGGCTCTGAACAGGATGCTGACCAGGTTCGAGAACGCCGGCGAGGGGGTTGACGAGGTACGCCGGGCGCTGGTCGCTGAGGCGAAGGCCATCGCGGACGAGGACGTCGAAGGGAACAGGCGTATGGGCGAGTACGGCGCAGCGCTGGTAGAGGATGGCTTCAATATCCTGACCCACTGCAATGCGGGCGCCCTGGCTACCGTTGACTATGGCACGGCGCTAGCCCCCATCAGGACAGCCTGGAAACAGGGGAAGCGCGTCCACGTTTACGTTGACGAGACGAGGCCGCGCCTGCAGGGAGCCAAGCTGACGGCCTGGGAGCTGATGCGTGAGCAGATACCTATGACCCTGATCGCAGACAACGCTGCCGGGTACTTCATCCAGAAAGGCAAGGTAGATATCGTCTTCGTGGGCGCAGATCGGGTGGTCGCCAACGGCGATGTGATCAACAAGATCGGCACCTACAAGATAGCGTTGGCGGCCAAGGAGAACGGAGTGCCCTTCTACCCGGTGGTCCCCACGTCCACCATAGACCTGGCCGTCCCGTCTGGCGACCAGGTGCCCATAGAGGAGCGAGACCCGGAGGAGGTGACCCACCTTTGCGGGGAGCGCATAGCACCCGAAGGCGTGCCTGTGGCCAACCCGGCGTTTGATGTGACGCCGCATCGCTACGTGAGCGGGATTATCACGGAGCGCGGCATTGTCTATCCACCGTTCAAGCGAGGGCTGCGCTCTGCCTGTGAGGGGTGAGTCGAGGGTGATCTGCTGGCCCGGGGTGACAGATGGGCGGATTTAGACCAGAGTTGCTCCCAGTGAGCATTGGGAGCTTGCCTCACCAAGACCCAGCGGAGGCGTGTGCTGCCATCTGGGCCTGCTTTCCGCATCTGCCCTCTTGGCCCCAGTTGCCGAAGCGCAGCTTCCTCGAGAACATGTACGTCCAGTTCAGCGAGGGCTTTCCCGGACTGGTGCTGGAGGAGGACCGCATCTACGTTGACCGGCGCCAGGACCTCTCCGCCGACTTGGAACGCCTCTACCGCGCCTACTTGGGGAAAGACCTGGACGGCTATGCTATCGGAGATTCGTACGCAGCTGGACTGGCGGAGTGGTCGGGAGCCGACTTCCAGCGCTGCCGGGCGGTGAAGGGACAGGTAATAGGCCCGGTGAGCTGGGGGCTGACGGTTGTCGATCAGGACCTCCGTCCGGTCCTCTACGACGAAATCCTGGTTGATGCCGTGGCCAAGCATCTGAGGCTGAAGGCGATGTGGCAGGAAAGGGAGCTGCGACGACTGCACCCCACCACGATCATCTTGCTGGACGAGCCGTATATGTCGTCCTTCGGCTCTGCCTATGTGGCCCTCAGTAGGGAGCAGGCCATAGCCCTGATAGAGGAAGTGCTTGGCGGCCTAAGAGGCCTCAAAGGTGTCCACTGTTGCGGCAACACCGACTGGTCTCTAGTACTCTCTACCTCCACCGACATGCTCAGCTTCGACGCCTACGAGTACGCTGAGTCAGTCTCACTCTACGCTGGGGAGGTCAGGGATTTCCTGCGCAGGGGCGGCATCATTGTCTGGGGGATCGTGCCGCGCGAAAGCGGTGCGCTGGCCCACGAGACTGTGCAGACGCTGGCGGACAGGCTGTTGGAGGGCATGGGCCTGCTGGTGAACAAGGGGATACCACTCGATGACTTGCTGGCGGCTTCGTTGGTCAGTCCTTGTTGCGGGTTGGGGTCCTCATCGCTAGAGGAAACAGAGCGGGCGCTGCAACTCACTGCTGGTGTG
>DATEXS010000276.1:0-5851 GCA_035256725.1 Anaerolineae bacterium | reverse complement strand
CCCCAGACTTGGCGCGAATGTCTATGTACACCCTTCTGCTGACATTATCGGCCTGGTGACGCTTGGCGATGACTGTTTCGTAGGCCCGGGTGCGCGCCTCAGGGGCGATTACGGGGAGATCGTCATTGGAGAGGCCACGAGCGTCGAGGAGAATTGCATAGTCCATGCCAGACCCGACCAGGTCACCCACATAGGCGACTACGTCACCATCGGTCACGGTTCGATCATCCATACGGCTACCGTGCACGACTACGTCGTGGTGGGAATGGGAGCCATCATCAGCGACTGGGCCGTCGTGGGCGAATGGGCTGCCATTGGCGAGGGTGCTGTAGTGGCGCAGAATACCGAGATCCCGCCGGGCAAGGTAGCGGTCGGCGTCCCAGCCAAGGTCATTGGCGATGTCAAGAAGGAATGGAGAGAGTTGTGGGGTAGCTACAAGCACGTCTACGTGGACCTGGCTCGTCGCTATCCAGAGGGCTTGAAAGAGGTAGCAAAGGGTGGCTGAGGCGGACGAAGGGAAAGTAGAAGTTGTCATTGTAGGAGCGGGTCTCGCAGGACTGTCGGCAGCCTATGTGCTGGCGCAGGCGGGCGTGGACACCGTGGTCGTGGAGCGTGGGGATTACCCCGGAGCCAAGAACGTCACGGGAGGCAGGGTCTACATGGCTCCCCTGCGTCACTACTTGCCGGGCCTCTGGGATGACGCTCCCTTTGAAAGGCACGTTACCAGGGAGACTCTGACCATGATGGCCGAGGACGCCTCCACGGCCATCACGCTGGACAGCGGGAGGTTCAGGGACGAGCCATACCATAGCTACACCCTTCTGCGGGGAACTTTTGACCGATGGTTCGGTGACAAGGTTGCTGAGGCAGGGGCTTTTGTCTTGCCCAAGTACCGCGCTGACAACGTGATCATGGAAGACGGCCGGGTTGTGGGCATAGTGATGGGGGAGGAGGACGAGATCCGAGCCGACGTGGTGGTGGCGGCCGACGGGGTGTTGTCGCTCATCGCCGAGAAGGCTGGCCTGCGGAAGGCTCAGGAGCCCGGTCACTACGCCGTTTCCGCCAAGGAGGTCATCGAACTGCCCGCCAAGTCCATCGAGCAGAGGTTCAATCTCGGCCCGGATGAGGGCGCGGCTCAGCTCTATTTTGGCGCTCTGACCAAAGGGATGCTGGGTGGTGGATTCCTGTATACCAACAAGGAGAGCATCTCTCTGGGGATCGTTGTCGGTATCGGGTCGCTGCTGGAGAAGGAGCCCAAGCTGGAGGTGCACGAGCTGCTGGAGGACTTCAAGGGACGCCCGGAGATCCGCAATCTCATAGCGGAAGGGGAGACAGTGGAGTACTCTGCTCATGTCATTCCCGAAGGAGGGATCAGGGCCGTGCCCAGGCTATACTCAGATGGGATCGTCGTCATCGGGGAGGCGGCTGGCCTTGGATTGAACGTGCTGCTCACTGTGCGTGGGATGGAGTTTGCTGTGGCCTCTGGAGTGATGGCTGCTGAGGCCATCAAGGAGGCCAGAGAGAGGCAAGACTATTCGGCCTCGTCACTGGCCCGATACCAGGAGTTGCTGGCCGAGAGCTTCGTCCTCAAAGATCTGGAGACCTTCCGCCACGTGCTGGACTTCATGGAGAATCCGCGACTGTTCGGCTACTACCCGCAAGCGGTCTGCGACATCTTTACGGACCTGATGTGGATCGATGAGAAGCCAAAGCCCAAGATCTCCTCGACAGTCATCAGAAAGGGCTTGAGCAAGTTCGGCAAGTGGGCAACTGTCAGGGATGCCCTGCGTGTGCTACGTATCTGATGAGAAGGCACGGGGGTTAGCCGCCTTATGAACATAGAAGCCAAGTTAGGGCTTGATGTCTTTAAGATCGATGAGGAGCCGCACATCATCATCGATCAAGAGATCTGCAAAGCTTGTGAGGAGAAGTACTGCCTCTACGTATGTCCCGCGAAGCTCTATACTGTCAATAGGGAGACGGGGGACATGGAGGTGGAGTGCTCTGGGTGCCTGGAGTGCGGAACCTGCCGCATCGCGTGCATCCACGGCGCCCTGGATTGGAACTATGCCCGCGGGGGCTTTGGTATTCAGTACAGGTTCGGCTAGGAGAAAACAGCGGGTTCGGACGTATTTCGTGTTCTTAATACAGGTGGGTGCCATACTACAGGATCCAACGAGGAGGGCAAGGAGAAATGGATATCGTCGTGTGTATGAAGCAGGTCCCTGATCTGCAGCAGATTAGGATCAAAGACAGGCAGCCGATCCTGGAGAACATCCCCTTAGTCTGGGGGGACATAGACAAGAACGCTATGGAAGAGGCGGTCAAGGTCAAGGGCAAGCTGGGCACCGGCAAGATCACCGTGGTGGCCAAGGGTTCGGACAAGCTCCAGCAGGGCATACTGGAGCCGCTGGCCATGGGCGCTGACGAGGCCGTGTTGCTCATGGACCCGGCGTTCGCGGGATCGGACAGCGTGGGAACGGCCAAGATACTGGCCAAGGCCATCGAGAAGATCGGCTCTTACGATCTTGTCATCCTGGGCGAGGGCTCAACCGACAACTACTCTGGGGTGGTTGCCTCGGCGCTTGCTGAGCTCTTGAATCTTCCTGAGATCACCTACGTACGAGAACTGGAGGTGGAGGACGGGAAGATCAGGGCGGTCAGGAACATGGAAGAGAGCTTCGAGGTCATGGAGGCGGGTCTGCCTGCCTTGGTGACGGTGGCCCAGGAGATAAATCAACCCCGCCTGCCCAAGTTCATGGACATCCGCAAAGCTGGGGCCAAGCCCAAGCACGAGTGGGGACCGGCGGACATTGGGCTGTCGACGGAAGAGGTCGGTCAGAAAGCCAGGAGGGTGGAGACTCTTAGCAACCTCGCGCCAGAGCAGGACAGGAAGAATATCATGCTCCAGGGCGATCATGACAAGCAGGTTGGCGCCCTGGTGGATGCCCTGACGAAGGAAGGGGTATTGGGGAGGTAGAGATGTCAGAGATATTGGTCTACAGCTACGCCGATGAGACGGCTTTCGAGCTAATCTCCGCAAGCAAGGGTTTCGCCGGGCAACTGGGCGCCACCGTTAGCGCAGCCCTGCTGGGTGAAGGCGCGGGCGCCAAGGCGAGCGACTACTTCGCCTACGGTGCCGACAAGGTGTATGTGTCCGAGCATCCTGCGCTCCGTGACTTCTACGTTGGCACCTACGCAGAGGCTCTGAAGCAGATCGCGGAGAGCGGAGATGTTGAGTTCGTGCTGATTGGATCCTCCAAGAGGGGCAAGGAGTTGGCTGGCCGCGTAGCTCAGAAACTAGACGCCGGTGCAATCACCGACGCCAACGCCGTACGGGCCAAGGATGGCAACTTGGAGGCGGATAGGTATTCCTTGGGGGGCAACACGCTAGCCTCTCAGGTGATCACCACGCCCAAGAAGGTCATCTCTGTGATGCCCAAGACCTTCGAGTTGGGGCCCAAGGAAGTTAGGCAGGGCGAGGTCGTTAAGCTGGACCTCGATCTGAAGGAACCGCCAGTCAAGGTGGTGGAGAGGAGAGAGAAGGCGGGCGATAAGGTAAATCTCGAAGAGGCAGAGATACTGATCTGCGTGGGGCGCGGCGTACAGGCCAAGGAAGACCTGGCCATGATCGAAGAGCTTGCCCGCTTGTTGGGCGCGGAGATAGGTTGCACAAAGACTCCCGCCAGCGACTGGCAATGGTTCTCCGAGGAGAGAATGGTGGGCCTGTCCGGCAAGAAGTGCAAGCCCATTCTCTACGTGTCCATCGGTATTTCGGGCCAGATTCAGCACACCGTGGGGGTTGTAGACTCGAAGATCATCGTCACGATCAACAAGGACGAGAAAGCCCCTATCTTTGCCATGACCGATTACGGCATCGTAGGTGACTACGCGGTTGTGGTGCCCAAACTCAGCGAGAAGCTGAAGAGTCCGCGTTAATCCGCGAGCAGAAAGTTGCAGCTAGGAAGGGGACAGGCACCGCCGGTCCCCTTCTTTCTGGGCGGAGCCCGACCGGATTGCCGTTTCCAGGTTGCCAGTGCTGGATTCGTTGCGGCCTGCCCATACTCGGGGTGGGCATGGAGGGTCGTGGTCCGAGATCGTCTGTGGGGTGATGCTCCTAGCGGGCTGCGGTTCGCCCGTCCGCGTGGAGATAGGGGGAAGCCCTTCTCAGCGTGGGGCATCAATTCCATTCACGTCCGACGAGCAATCTATCCTCACGTGGACCAGCGGGGGTCGATTTTGACGGAGTGGGGTGATGCCGACCGCCTCGAATTGAACACCCTGTCGGGGACTGGCTGGGCTTGCTTTTTGACAGTGGGTGCCCAGGGTGGTATAATTGGAGTTTGGAGGCCAACGTGTATGCCATAATAGAGGCAGGTGGGAAGCAGTATAGAGTCACGCCAGGCGCGAGCATTCAGGTGGAGAGCATCAGTGCTAACGTGGGCGAGACTCTCGAGATAGCAAAGGTGCTGCTATTGGCGGACGATGGCGAGGTATTGGTCGGCAGCCCGTTTGTGCCTGGAGCCAGGGTACGCGCCACCGTAACGAAGCAAGCAAAGGGACGCCGGGTCACCGTGTTCAAGTTCGTCGGGGGCAATCGCTACCAGCGGAAGCGCGGACATCGTCAGGGCTATGCCAGTCTCTTGATTGAGGACATCGTCCTGGGGGGCGAGGAAGAGGAGCGCCCGGCCCCCGCGGAGAAGCCCCAAAAGGAGAAGACAACCGTCAAGCGCAAGACCACCGTCCCGCAAATCCCCATAGCGGAACTGGAGCTGCCGGCTCGCGTGCTGGCAGCGCTGGAGGGGGCAGGGCTGAGGACCGCAGGCGATGTGCTGAAGCTGACGGACGAAGAGTTGCTGGCCATACGCGGCCTTGGGCCTAAGTCTTTGGAGCAGGTTCGTACGGCCTTGTCAGAAAAGGGATTGATTTCGGATTAGTTGGGAGATATCACTATGGCGCACAAGAAGGGTGCAGGCAGCAGCCGCAACGGAAGAGACAGTGCGGGGAGAAGGCTAGGCGTGAAGCGTTACGATGGGCAGAAGGTGAGCCCGGGGACGATTATCATTCGCCAGCGCGGTAGCACTTTCCACCCCGGAGAGAACGTGAAGATGGGCAGGGACTATACCCTGTTTTCTCTCGCTGATGGCTTTGTGAAGTTCGAGCAGGCCTCGAAGCAGAAGAAGCGCGTCAGCGTGTACCCGGAGGTCGTGAGTTAGATGAAAAAGGAAACTCATCCCGAGTACTATCCAGATGCCCGGGTCGTCTGCGGTTGCGGGAATAGCTTCGTGACCGGCGCCACCAAGCAACTGATCAAGACCGATATCTGCTCTGCTTGTCACCCCTTCTTCACCGGGGAGCAGCGTATTGTTGATACCGCCGGTCAGGTAGAGCGCTACATGAAGCGCTTGGAGAGGCGCGGCGAGATGGAGAAGTCGATAGCCGCCACAGCCGAGCCGGCGGAGGACACGGAGGGAGAAGGCTCCCGCAGGGGCAAGCGGGGCAAGCGCCGGACCAAGTGACAGCAGCATGCTGAAAAGGGCAAGAGAACCTTGCCCTTTTGTGTTGGAGCGGCTTGGTACGACAGTGCGAGGAGGGGAAAGATCCGTCAGCGGTACGAGAGTGGCTCCATCGAGCTGATCTGCGGCAGCATGTTCAGCGGCAAGACCGAGGAGTTAATTAGGCGGGCCCGGCGCGCCCGGATCGCCAAGCAGAAGGTCCAGGTCTTCAAACCAGCGCTGGATGATCGCTACCAGGTTGAGAAACTGGCTTCACACGACGGGCTGTCTTTCGACGCGGTCTGCGTGGGCGAGGCGACTGAGATCCTGGACATAGTAGATCCCGACACCGACGT
>DATEXS010000275.1:0-4212 GCA_035256725.1 Anaerolineae bacterium | reverse complement strand
GTGGGGACTCCCCAGCACCCATGAGCACGTACACCAGGGCGACCAGCAGGTAGGGGGAGCTCAGTCCCAGGCCAGCGGCTATCCTTCTGTCCAGCCCAGTCGTGGACAGAACAATCATGCCACAGGCGGCCGCCAGCGGAGGAAAGAGCACCAAGGTCCAGTGGATCTCGGTGAGCCTGAAGGTTAAGAGCGCCACGGTGAAGAAGGCGACGGATGGATAGTAGCCTGTAGTCAGCCCGACGAGTAGGGTGACGGCCACGGCAGAAAGGGCGAGAAGGGCATAGCCCAGAATGGCCACGGTCACGGCGTACTTGATGGTATGCTTCACGATCCTCCCCGTCAGCGGATTTCCTCAGAACCCCCTCAGCGTGAATGGGAATGCCTGGCAAGCGCTTGCAGCCGCGTGGAACAGAGCAACTGCCTCTCTACCCTTGTAGAGCATCCGCGCCCTCCGCCACGGCGAATCCAATTCGCTCCGTGCACTCGAAGTCGTGGACGCTGGCAGAGTACTCTTGCAGCCCCTCAAGGGTTTTCAGGTTCAGACCGGTGAGCTGCCTGCAATTGAGATGGCCAAACCGGTCTTTGAAGGCCTGGACGTATTTGTCCATCATTCGCCAAACGGGTTCTGGGCTCCGCTCCGGGTCGCTCCTCCCATACTTGAGGCCGATGAGCATGGCCACGCTGGAAACTGAGCCGCAGAGCAGCCCGTTGAGACTGACCCCTGCACCTATGGCCGTCCGCCCCGGGGATGAACTCAGCATCCTCGCCCGCCAACCCCTTGAGGGCCAGAAGCACACTCTCACAGCAGTTGTAGGGTCGCCCCGTGGGGAAGTTGCCAGGTCTATCGCAGAAGTACCTCACAGCACGCTCCTGTAGAGCACTAACGTCGATCTCTGATTCCCGAGTCATTCTGCACCTCCGTCGTTTGTGGCTGGCTATGGGCCGGCCCGGATGCAGTCTCACCGAGCCTGCAATGATCTCAGTGCCATCTTACGAGCGGTGGCGGCTGCTTCGCTAGGCTCGCATTCGGGTATGGCGATGCAGGGGAAGAGCCCAGTTGAAAAAGCCCTGCGACCGGCGGCAGGTCGATAATGCGGCTCGGGAGGCGGCGGCAACCAGCATCCATCTACCGTCTAGTGCGTCCATCGCCTTGCCGTGAATCGCTCAAGAGGCTAGGTCATAGCCGCCATTTTCTGAAACAGCTCGATATTCTTGTCGTAGGCATGGCTCCAATCCACCAGGCCGATGACCTCCCAATCGAAGAACGGATACAGCGGGTAGGACAGGAGCCTGTCGTAGATTTCTTCGTGGGAGGCCGCATTGCTGATGGTGAAGCCAGCACCGGTTTCGACGTGGACGTAATGCAGGTCGTGCGTCCCGTCAGCAAGACCTGCATTGATCCACTGCTTGGCTGCCTGGAACAGGCCAATGGCCATCTTCGGTTCCATCGGCACCAGGTTTCGTGTGCCTATGACCATGTACTTCATGTGTTGGGACCTCCTCCCTGTGTGGTGATGCTGGTTGCCGCCAATTCACCCTTTGGGTCTGGTGCGCACTTCACTGCACTGAGCGCGGAGAGTGTACTTGTCCACAGGTGGACGGAGTCGGCGCCGCTTTCATGTGGCGTCAGTGGCAGGTTTCTGCCACGACGGAGAGCTGCAGGTCACTGAGCTGAGGCAATGGGGAACTGATTGTTCTAATTATACCACAAATCGCGAGTGAGCGCTATGCCAGTTTCGGCACGCGGCCGGAGGCCTCACTGCTCAGGGGCGAACGTATCACAGGCGGTGGCTTGCTCCGGAGTGTCGTGGGGGGCCCTGACAGAGACCCCGAGGCAGCGCGGAAACCGTTCCCAGGCACTGTGGCCCAATGGCGTCCTCAGAACTTGACGCTGATTCAGAACTGTGCCATAATGGCGCTGATATCGTACGATGTGGCGTGGAAAACAAGGAGGTGGGGAGATGAAACCTAGATGGTTGCTCCTGGGAGTGAGTCTGATCTGTGTGCTGGTGCTGTTCCCAGCGGCTGCCCTGTCACAGGCAGCTACGGTGAATCCCGGGTGCGGCACGGCGACTATAGACGGCCGCGTGGGCACGGCGGAGTGGGCAAATGCCGCGGAGTTGCCCCTCCTCGAGTACCTAGTGGGCTCCTCTGCTGAGGGGCGTCCGCAGATTGAGGGGGTTGGGCCCTCTCAGGCTCAAACGGGGACCGCGTATTTCATGAACGATGAGCGCTACCTGTACGTGGGGGCCATCCTGCCGGATGCCGAGAGCGACGTCCCTAACAACCCGCCGTTCTACGATGTGTTCATGGTCGTTGCCTTCGAGGACGAGCCGGTCGGGGAGCCTGACGCCTGGGTCGATTGCGAGTGGGAGGCGACATCGTGCGACGATCCGGAGGACGAGGGTTGGTTGTTTGGAGACGAAGCGTTGATGCCCGACTACTCCTATGGCGGCGTCTCGTTCGGCCATTGGGTTGCGCCGCACGAGAACTGCTGGGATGGGACGACGGCGAACGGCGTGGCTTTTGACTGGGCTCCGCAGGGCGGCGGGGGCCACTTCGAGATGAGGGTGGACCTGCAGAACTCCCCACTGAACAACCCTGACTCCGGCGAGGGTGACTGCTTTGACCTGCGGTGGATGCTGACGTACTTCTATGGTGTGACGGCCGCCGGGGGTGGCGACAGCGTGGCTGGCGGGTGGCCGGACGAGCCCGTGGATCAAGGGAACTACACCGGCGACTGCTCGGTTCTCTGCCTGAACCCCTGCGAGGTGGAGTTCGTGCCCGAGCCAGGGACGCTGATGCTTCTGGGCAGCGGTCTGGCTGGCCTGGGGGGATACGCCACCCTTCGTTGGAGGACAAAAGAGTAGTCGACTGATCGCTGCCGAGCTACTGCAAGGGCTGTCCCGTTGCGGGATGGCCCTTTTCTATTCGAATACGGGTTGGCAAGGCAACGATAGGTTGTCCGACGGTGAGCGTGGTCAGGGGCCTCTCGGTATCCTCCCGCCTGTGGAGAGGATCGGAGCACGATGGCCGCTGTGTGCTTTGCTCAGCCCCTCACCAGGGAACAGCGGCCTTGATACAGGGCGCCAGGTCGGTTTGGACCTTGATGCAACCACGTAGCGCAGGCATTCGCTGGTTCATGGCCAAGAAGAGATCCTTGGTCTCGGGGGCACAGACATCGTGGTTGAGCCCGCCTTCGTTGAAGCCATGATCGGTGGTCACGATCACCAGGGTCCGCCCTTCAATGCCGTGGGCGCGGAGACCGTCTAGGAGCCGGGCCAGCTCCTGGTCGTTGACTTCGAGGCTTGCGGAGTACTGAGCGCTGTTCTCTCCGAACTCGTGGCCCACCGTGTCCGGCTCCTTGTAGTGCAGCCAGAGGAAGAAGTGGCACTCCGCATAGCCCTCCAGGAACTCCAGGGCCCCGTCGGTCACCCAGGCCTGTGTATACTCCCCGACCTTCCAGTAGTCGATCTCTGGTCTGGAGTTGCGCAAGGGGGAGTGAGGCCAGAAGTCCATGTCTTTTGACGAAACGATGCCGGTGGCGTAAGGCCGGGTGTAGAACCACTCCCAGAGGGTGAAGTTGTTGGGGATGGGGTACGGTTCGATGTTCTGCCAGTTGGCCATACCGGGATACCCCAGGCCGGTGGCGATGGCAGAGTTGGCGGGGCCGGTCTCGGTGCGGTAGCCGTCGCCGCTGCCGGGTTGGCAGGTAGACGAGCGGATCACAGGAAGGACCAGGCCGCCACTGCGCTGGGCCAGCGCCCGGAGGTTAGGCAATTGTGAGTTGCCGAGCATCTCCTGCAGATGCGCCCGCTGTGTCCCATCCCAGATCACGATGATCAGGTTAGCCAGCCCTTCTTCGTCCCCAAGGGGCCTGCACCCCGGTGTGGGACTGGGGATTGGCGTGTTTGTGGGTAGAGGTGTGGAGGTGGCTGTGGGCGGAAGTGGTGTGGGCGTATTCAGGGGGACGACCCGCGTGCTCGTGGCAGTAGGAGGCTGCGGAGTGTCGGTGGGAACAAGGGACGGTGGCGTCGGTGGGACCGGCTGTGGCGAACGCGTCGGAGTAGAGAGCGTCGCTGTAGGGCTCGGAATCATGGTGGGCACGTTGCTTCCTGTCGGCAACGGGTCAGCGGGGCGTGGCCAAGCGCCTACGGCCACGCCAGGGGCCAGGATCTCCGCGCCGGCGAAGAAGAGCAGGCCGCACAGACA